>NZ_JACHGM010000001.1:0-300000 GCF_014202295.1 Borreliella afzelii | reverse complement strand
TTGAAATTTCAAGTTCAGGTGACATTGTTTTATTTTCCCCTGCTAGTGCTTCTTTTGAGCTTTTTAATAATGAGTTTGATAGGGGTTTGCAATTCAAAAAATTAGTTGATATGCTTGGTTAAATTTTTTTCCTTATTACTTTGTAATAAAAGTATCTAAGTTTTTCAAGATTTGTATAAATCTTATAAATAAAATTTTTGTAAATAAAATCATAACAGCCAATTCTGTGAATAATGTTTCCTCCAAATCCTGTTTTAAAGCCAAAAAGACCAGATAAGGGATGGTTTTTATTTGCAATTGGGGGGATTCCTAATAAATCATATTCTTTTATTTCTAAGTTTTTTAAAATTTGTATTGCTTTAAATTGCACTGCGTAATTGGGCATTAAATTTCTATAGTCTTTGCTAGAAGCCCCATAAAGATAGACTGCTTTTTCTTTGTAAATTCCTATTATTATTCCAGAGATAATTATGTTATTGTAAAATGCAATTATCAATTTTATTTGAGCATTTTTGTCTTGTTTGAATATTTTAATGAGGTTTTGTATATATTCTTCTGAGTGGATAGCAAATTTATCTCTTTTGCTAGTTTCTTTGTAGAGTTTGTAAAATGCATTTAAATGTTCAAATTTATCATCTATTATTATATTCAGATTTTTTTTTGTGCTGAGCTTTATGTTGTATCTTGTTTTTTTTTTCATATTAAGCAAAATATTCTCAAGAGAATTATTTAAGTTTAATATTGTTGTGTTTGAAGGTTGTATGTCATCAAATGATTTTTTTAGATATTTAATTTTAATTTTTAGTGGAGAGTATGTGTCATTTAGTGTTCTTTGATAGTAATACATTAAATCAAATCTTAAAAAAATTGTATTTTTATGTAAGTAGGGTTTTATTTTTATGCTAAATTCTTTAATATTTTTGCTGATTTTGTCAATATTAATGTTCTTAAGAGTTTTGTTTGAGAATTCTGGATGGGGAATGTATGCTAAGTAAAAATTTTTAAACAGTCTTCTTTGCATTACAACAATTTTACCAAGAACATCACTTTTAAATGCCAAGGCTTTCCAATTGCTGTTTTTTGTTGTTTTTATTAATGCCCACAGTTCGCTTTGAAGATAATTTTCTTCTATTTCTTTTGTTTCTATTTTTTTAATAATCATTAATAACTCTTAGCAAACTATTCCGTTTGGGATATCTTTAGACAATATTTTATTCTTAGAATGTTCTAATATTAAATTTATTCCGTTTATTTTAAGCTCTCCGTTTTCTGTTATTATATTAGCTTTTGAAAATTTATTTATGTCAATTTTAGGTGGGCAGGTAAGATCTTTATTTTGATCGTTTTCAAGTATTATTCTCTCTCCAGCAATAGGATTTTTAATTGAATCTTCTACAATTATAATTTTAAAATTTTTATTTTTGTCCTCAGCAGCTATTAGCATACCTTCAGATTTTATTCCTCTAAACTTTGCAGGCTTTAAATTATCTACTATTATTATATGTTTTCCTAAAAGCTCTTCTTCTGTATAATATCCTTCAAGGCTGCTTACTATTTGCTTGTCCTTATTAGTTCCGTCATCTAATTTTAATATGAATAAGTTTTTAGCTTCGGGATTTCTTTCTATTTTATTTATTTTCACAACTCTTAAGAGCACTTTTTCTCTAAATAAGTTTTCTGGTTGTTCTTTTTCTTTCATGTTTTTCTCTCCTGAATATTTTAGCCTTAAATCGTTGATTTTTTTTTGTTCTAGTTTATTGAATAATATTTCTACAAATTCAATTTTTTTAATTCCCGATTTAGTTCCAAGAATTTTGGTAGAAAATTGATAACTATTGCCAAAGAATTGTTGTATCTTTTTACTTGTTTCGGGAATGAATGGCATCATTAAAATAGATAAGTCTCTGATTAGGTATATTAAGTTTAAGATTAGCTCTTTTATTTCTTGTGGAGAGCTTTCTTTTCTTTTCCACGGTTCGTTGTCTTGAAATATTTTGTTGCCGAAGGATGAAATTTTAAGTATTTCTTTAAGTGCGGATTTTAGTTCTGTATTTTTAAAAAGATTTAGTATTTTATTATATTTTGGTGTTATTTGTTCCCAAAATTTATGTTGAATTTCTATTGTTTCTATTACATCTCCAAAGAATTTTTTTTGAAATGTTAATACTCTGTTAACAAGGTTTGAAAAATTATCAATAAGCTCTGTATTTACTCTTTCCATAAGATCTTGCCAAATAAATTGAAAATCAGATTTTTCAGGCCTGTTGTAATAAATATAGAATCGCCAAACATCAGAAGGAATTCCTGTAGTAATAACATCGTTTCCAAAAATTCCTGTTCCTTCTGATTTTGAAAATTTAAGATTTTCGTAATTTAAGTACTCGCTTGATGAGAGCTGGTTTAATGTTGTCCAATTTTCTTTACTTCCAATTTTTATGCAAGGGAACATAATCGTATGAAACAATATGTTGTCTTTTCCAATAAATTGCACAAGGTTTACTTGCTTATTGTTTTTCCACCAAGATTCCCAATTTTTGACAATGTTTTTGGTAATTGAAATATATCCTATTGGGGCATCAAACCAGACATAAAATACTTTATTTTCATAACCTTTTTTAGGTACAGGAATTCCCCATTTTAGGTCTCTTGTAATTGCTCTTTCTTTAAGACCATCTCTTAAAAAAGCATTTGTCATTTTGAGGGCATTGGTATTCCAATTCTTACTAGTAGTCGGATTTTTTATCCATTTTTCAAGTTTTGTTTTTATTTTGGGAAGATCAATATAAAGATGATTGGTTTTTTTTAAAATAGGTTTGTTTTTACAAATTATGCATTTTGGATTTATTAGGTCTGTTGGATTTAAAAGCTTAGAACAGTTGTCGCACTGATCTCCTTTGGCCATGCTTTGGCACTCTGGGCATTCTCCTATTACATATCTATCAGCTAAAAATATTAAATCTTTGTTGCAAAAAAATTGTTCAGTTTCTCGCTCTTTTATATAACCATTTTTTTCTAATTTTAGGAAAAAATTTTGTACAGTTTCTTGATGGTGTTTATTAGTTGTTCGACCGAAGATATCAAATTCAATATTGAACCATTTGTAAATTGATTTATGTATTTCATAATATTTATTGCAAAGCTCTAAAGGGGTAGTCTTCTCGATTAAGGCTTTGGTTTCTGTGGCCGTTCCATATTCATCTGTTCCGCAGATATAAAGAGTTTCAATTCCCGACATTTTTGAATATCTTGCAAAAGCATCAGCTGATAATACCTGCACTAAATTTCCAAGATGAGGAATATTGTTAACATAGGGTAGAGCAGCTGTAATCAGATTCATTTTTTTCATTCTGTTTCCCCTTTTTGTTTAAGATATTAATATTGTAATACGGATAGGATAATTTTTTTCAATACTGTTACAAAAATTCTTTTGAAGGTGGCGCAGTTTTGAAAGAATTTTTGTAAAATACTAATATAACTATTTTTTATTGTAAGGGGTGTATATTTGTGAACAATTTTTTAATTAAACTTTTGCTTTTTTTGTTAGTTTTTTCAAACAGTTATGTTGTTTTTTCTAAAAACAGCAATGTTTTAATAATAACTGCTATGGACTCTGAGGTTGAGCAGATAAATAAGCTTATGTCTAATAAAGAAGAAATAGTGCTTAAGGAGTATGGTCTTAATAAAAAGATTTTAAAGGGTAAGTTGTCTAATCGCAATGTTATTACTATTGTTTGTGGGGTTGGAAAGGTTAATGCGGGTGTGTGGACCAGCTATATTTTGTCAAAATACAACATAAGTCATGTAATTAATTCTGGAGTTGCTGGTGGTGTTGTTAGTGATAAATACAAAGATATTAAAGTGGGAGATGTGGTAGTGTCTTCAGAGGTTGCATATCATGATGTTGATTTGACTAAATTTGGACACAAAGTAGGACAGCTTATGGGATTGCCGCAAAAATTTAGTGCCAATAAGAATTTGGTTGATAAAGCTACAAAGGCTGTTAAATCCAAGGTTGTAAGTTCTAATTCATATTCGGGATTAATACTGTCAGGAGATCAGTTTATTGATCCAGCTTATATTAACAAAATTATAGGAAACTTTAAAGATGTAATAGCTGTTGAGATGGAAGGTGCAGCAGTAGGGCATGTTTCTCATATGTTTAATGTACCTTTTATAGTTATTAGGTCCATATCTGATATTGTAAATAAAGAAGGAAATGAACTTGAATATAGTAAATTTCTTAAATTAGCTGCTTTTAATTCAGCTAAAGTTGTACAAGAAATTTTAAGGATTCTTTAAGAAATATTTAATTATATAATGTATAAATGCATAAAAAAGTTTTTTTATGCATTTATACATTTATGTTGTAACATTTTTATAAAGTGTTTTGTTTAAAAGATTATGTTTTTAAGAAGGCAAGAATATTTTCAAAAGAGAATAAGCTTAAGGCCAGTATAGTTTTTCCTGAAAGTAGTGATTCTAGGGTTTTAAAAGCAGCTGTTGTTGTTTTGCAAAAAAATCTTGCGAATTCAATTATTTTGATAGGTAAAAAAGATCCTGTTATTAATTCTTTAAAAGAATTTTCTAGTTGTAATAATATTTTAGAAAGAATAGAAATTGTTGATCCTAGTTCTTTTCCAGACATTGGAATGTATTTGGATGAATATTGGAGTTTGTTAAAGTCAAAAGGAGCTACTAAGCAAAGTTTAAAGACTCAAGTTTTAGATGAAATTACTTTTGCTATGCTTATGGTAAGATTTGGCTATGTTAAGTCTTGTGTTTGTGGTGCTATTTCGACTTCCGCTAAGGTTTTGTCTAATGCTTTGAGAATAATTCCCAAGTTGGATGGTGTTAAGATTATATCATCTTTTATGATTATGGATACTTTGAATGTTGCTCGCAATGTTGATTTTTGTTTTGGACATAATGGAATTTTATTTTTTGCAGATTGTTCTGTAGTAGTCAATCCTAATTATTTAGAGCTTGCAGAAATTGCATTACAAAGTGCCAAATCTTTTCAAGATATTTTAAATGCAAAGCCCAAGGTTGCTCTTTTAAGTTTTTCAACAAAAGGATCTTCTAATGCTAGAGAAACTGAAAAAATAAAGAATGCTTTAAATATTGTGAAGAATAAAAAGGCCGATTTACTTATTGATGGGGAGCTTCAACTTGATTCAGCTATAATTAAAAATGTTGCAGAGAAAAAATGCAGAGAATCTTTGGTAGCAGGTTCTGCTAATGTTTTAATATTTCCTAATTTAGATGCTGGGAATATTGGATATAAATTAGTAGAGAGATTTGCTTTTGCTAAAGCCTACGGTCCTTTTTTACAAGGCTTTTCTAAGCCCATTAGTGATCTTTCAAGGGGTTGTTCTGTTGATGAGATTGTATTTGCAAGTGCTTTAATGATAAGCAGTTAAAGTGTTGGAAATTTGTATAAATTCTTCAACAGAAATGTTCTCAGGTCTTTTGTCTAAATATTCTTTTAAAAAATTTTCTCTTAGAATAGCTTTATTTGTGATGAAATTAATAATAGTGTTTTTTAGTTTCTTTCTTCTGCTTGAGAATACAGTTCTAATTAATTTGTTGAATTCTTTAAAGTCTTTTATGTTGTGTTTTTTAGGAATTAATTTTAGTGTTGTAGACTTAACTTTAGGTGCAGGATAAAAATTGTTTTCTCCTATATCTATTATTTTAATTACGGTGAAGTGTGATTGTACTAAGACTGTAAATGAAGAATAGTTTTTGCTATTTATTTTTGCAGTTATTCTGTCGGCCAATTCTTTTTGTACTGTGAATACCATTTCTTTTAAAAAATTTTCTTCAATTAATTTAGATATTACTTTTGATGCAATATTGTATGGTAAATTTGAAAATATTTTATCAATGTTTTTATTTTCGTTTGGGTATTTTTTTAAAAAATCCCCTTTTATCAATTTAAAGTTTTTTAATTTTCCAAATTTTTCATTTAATATTTCTGAATATTTTAAATCGATTTCAAATGCGGTTAAAAGATTGGTTTTTTTTAATAAAATATCAGTCATTGCTCCAAGGCCTGGACCAATTTCCCAGATTTTTTCATTTTCTTTTATATCCAAGCTTTCTATTATTTTTTGCCTTATGTTTTCGTTAATTAGATAATTTTGTCCCCAAAGTTTTCTTGGAGCTATTTTTTTTTCTTTTAATGTTTGTTTTATGCTAGTTATACTGTTATAGTTGATGTTCATAGATAAAAGAGATAGTAACATATTATTCTTTATATTGGCAGCTTATTTTTAAATTATTTTGAATTTTTTTTAGTTTCGTTATTATAAATAATGTAAGTTACAAGGAGAATGCTTGATATTAAAAATATAGGTATTTGGTGGTGCTTGATTATAAAGAATTTGCTAAAAAATATTGCTACAATTTTTATTGTTTGGAATATGTATGCATTTATAAGATCAAAGAGAAAAAATAAATTCAAGCTTGAAAAATAAGTTATTAAGCTTAATATTGTTATTGCTAAGAAAATTAATGTTAATGGAATAATTATTAAGTTTGATAATATTGATATTGGTGCTATATCAAAATTGTTAACATAAATTACTGGTGAAGTGAATATTTGAATAAAAAACGTTGTAAGCATTGATGATGTTAGTCTGTTAAGCTCGTATCTGTTTTTTAGATAAACCGATGCTGATATTCCTATTGTTGCAAGATAGGAGAGTTGAAATCCTATTGAATTTAGTGTTTCAGGGAATATAATGGCATTTATTATAAAACTAATAGATATACAGCTTATTAAATTAATCTTGCCGTAAATTAGTTTATATATTATAAGAGATTCTGTCATTAGAAATGATCTTAGCGTTGAGGGTGTAAATCCAGTTAATATTAAATAATTTAATAAAATTATGCTTAGTATTAAGTATTTTAATTTTTCATTTGTGATTATTAAAAGTAAATAGTAGCTTATTAAACTCATTAGATAAAAATGTAATCCGGATACTACCAAAATATGGGCAATCCCCGCATTTTGAAATAATGTTTTTTCATATTTTGTTATTTCTGACTTGATATTCAAAATTATTGTTTTTGAAAAATGAGAATAACTAGGATTTAATGCTATAAAAAAATTATTTAAAGTGTTTGTATATTTTTCTCTAAGTTCGGCAAAAAGGGATCTTTTAATAAGTTGTATTTTTTGGTTTTCAATTTTAATAATATCCCCTATTTTGTAAATATTTTTAATATTTTTGAAGTTGAATTTGTGTTTATTTGCGGTATTGTCAATTGCTTCGATAATGGTTTTTGAATCTTTTTTTAAATTTTCAATGTTTGTTATTTGATAAGTATTTTTTTTCAATGTTTTAAAATTTAATCTAGCTTGAAAGCTTAATAGTAATATTGTGCAAAAAATAAAACTAAGCGCCAAGTGTTTGTTATTTTTTATAATAAAAAATAATGCAAGTATTGTGTTAAAATAAATTAAATTGAGTTTTAAATAGTATTGAATTGATAAGTTAAGTGAAATGAGGACAAATATTAAAATCATTTACAATATTCTCATTTTTTATTTAGAAATAATTATATTTTGAATTTTAATTTTTTTTAATTAATCAATCAATAATCATTTATTGACAATTAATAATTATTTAATTACAATACTTTATGCAATTGTTAAAAAATAAATATTCATTCAAGCGGGCCTTGCTTGATCTTTTTTTGGTCTATGTAGTTATTTATCTTGCATCTCCTTTTGAAAATGTCAATTCGGAATTTTGGAATGTTAATGAAAACCATTATTATCTTTGGATTTCAAGATCTTTTTTAATTGTTTTTATAATTTATTTTTTTAAACTTACCAGTTCTTATGGCGATTTTAGAATAGAGTTTTTTATTCCTAAATTTAAATTTATTTTTATTTGGGAATCCATTTTAATTTTTATTAAAACAATATTAATTGCGATGATATTCATTTTTTTAATAGCTTTTTTAGTTGAATATCTGTTGCCAGAATCGGTATTTGCCTATTATTTGCAAAACAATGTTGAATTTAATTGGAAAATTAGCAGTATAAAAGCATTGTTTTTAATGATTTTTACCTCTTTTTTTACAGGAGCTTTTGAAGAGTTGTTTTATAGGGCTTTTGTTATTACTAAGTTTGCACAAATGGGATTTCCTTCTTTAGTTACCGTTTTTCTTAGTAGCATATTTTTTGCTTATGGACATTTATATTATGGAATTTTAGGATTTTTGGTTACATTTATATTAGGGATATTTTTTGCTTTTATTTATTTAAGGTATAAAAATGTATATTATATAATTTTTATACATAGTTTTTATAATATTATTGTTAGTAGTCTGTTGCTTGTTTTAAGTTGATTTTAAATTGATTTCAGGGGGATTTATGAGGGATACTGTGCCCAAGCGCTTTAAAGAGGTAGTTGCCCTTTATAGTGAGCTTGATATTTTTA
Source organism: Borreliella afzelii (assembly GCF_014202295.1). Classification (NCBI taxonomy): domain Bacteria; kingdom Pseudomonadati; phylum Spirochaetota; class Spirochaetia; order Spirochaetales; family Borreliaceae; genus Borreliella; species Borreliella afzelii. The sequence continues at coordinate 291,541 of NZ_JACHGM010000001.1, read as the reverse complement.
TGTATAAGGAAGGAGAGTCTAAAAGTTTTAAGAAGCAAATATATGCTGATTTTTGGAATGAGGTAAAAAGAATAGCTTCTGGGCTTTTGCATTATGGCATTAAAAGAGGAGAAAAGGTTGTAATTATTTCTGATTCTAGAAGGGAGTGGATAATAATTGATGTTGCTACTTTGGGATTAGGCTGTGTTGATGTTCCAAGGGGAAATGATTCTTCTGAGGACGAATTAGCTTATATTATTAACCATTCTGAATCTACTTTTATTTTTGTTGAAAACAATAAACAGCTCCAAAAAGTTTTATCCAAAAAACATGATCTTAGATTGGCGAGGTGCATTGTTGTTATTGATGATGATAAATCTTATGAAGAAAGAATGGGGAATATTACTATATTTTCTTATAAAAAATTGCTAGAACTTGGAGCTGAGTATTTAAGAGCTAATCCAAAATCCTTTGATATGGAGATTGAAAAAGGTTCTTCAAAAGATATTGCAACTATAATATATACTTCTGGCACAACAGGTATGCCAAAGGGAGTAATGTTAAGACATGAATCTTTTATTTTTCAATTAGACAGACTTTATGATTATCTTCCAACACTTAAGCCTGGCAAGATAATGATTTCTATTCTTCCTCTTTGGCATTCTTTTGAGAGGGCTTGTGAATATATAGTTGCTTTAAAGGGTATAGCAATTGCATATTCAAAACCCATAGGTCCTGTTTTGTTAAAAGATTTTTTACTTTTAAATCCCCAAATGATTATTTCTGTACCTAGGATTTGGGAAGGAATAAGAATAGGTATTATTAAAAAGGTGTCAGAATCTTTGATTAAGAAGCTTATGTTTGGGGGGTTTTTAAGAATTGGAATTGTTTATGCAAAGCTTAAGGAGAAAATTTTAGGTTTTTCGCCTGTTTATAAAAAACCCAATTTATTTATTTCGCTTTTTTCAAAAATATTTTTGTTTGTTGGAATTGTTTTAATTTTACCTATTAAATTATTAGGTGATATTTTGGTATTTAAAAAAATAAAAAAAGCTCTTGGACAAAATTTTGAATTTGGAGTTTCTGGTGGTGGGGCGTTGGTTGATTATGTTGATTATTTTTTCAAGGCTGTGGGAATTAAAGTTCTTGAAGGTTATGGTCTTACTGAAACGGGCCCTATTTTGAGTGTTAGGCGTCTTAAGGGTCCTGTAGCAAGAACTGTAGGGCCTATTTTGCCAGATGTTGAATACAAAGTAGTTGGAGTTGATGGAAAAGTTTTGTCTTATGGAGAAAAAGGTGAGCTTTGGGTAAGGTCACCGCAAATAATGAGTGGGTATTTTAAGGATAAGGCTAAGACGAGTGAAGTTTTAACAGAAGATGGTTGGTTCAACACTGGAGATTTAGTTAGATTGACAATTAATAATGAAATTTCAATTGTTGGTAGAAGTAAAGATACAATTGTTCTCAGAGGGGGAGAAAATATTGAGCCCGAGCCTCTTGAGAGAGTTTTGGGCAAATCTTTATTTATTGAAAATATTATGATTGTCGGTCAAGACCAAAAATTTTTAGGAGCTATTATTGTGCCTAATTTTGATAATCTTGAAAAGTGGGCAAATTCTAGTGGAGTGTCTTTTTCTTCTAGAGGCGATTTATTGGCTAATGAAGATGTTAATAAGCTTTATTCTAAGCACATCTCAGATACTATTAATACCAAATTAGGTTTTAAAAGTTTTGAAAAAATAGTAGGTTTTGTTTTACTCCAGGATTCTTTTTCAATTGGGGAAGAGCTTACCAATACTCTTAAGTTAAAAAGATATTATATATCTCAAAAGTACGAAGATAAAATAAGATCAATTTTTAGTAAAAGTGACCTAGATTTAAACGGATATTAGACAAGAAAATTTTATAGCATTTTCTTGTCTACATTTTTAACATATAAGGAATATTGAGTAGGTACATGCAATTTTTTATTGTTTGTAATATAGCTTTTAAAAATTCGATTCTTGCGGCTGTTAAATCAATATTGTTTATGTCTATTACTCTAACTTCTTGATAGTATGCGCTAAAATGCTTTGCAAGTGAGTATGAATAGCTGGTGAGTATTGAAGGGTTTAAATCTTTTGCTGCCTTGATTATATTTTCTTCTAATTCTGATATTATTTTAATAATATCCCATTCTTTTTCATGTTCTAAAAGTTCGAAATTAATTTTTTTAATTATAGGAATAGAAAGTGTATTGTATTTTTCAAGAATACTATTAATTCTTGCTCCAACGTATTGGATATATGGTCCAGAATTTCCTGTAAAAGATAGACTTTCTTTTTTGTTAAATACAATATCTTTATGTATCGCTGATTTTAGTAAATAATAGTGAATTGCTCCTAGTGCAATATCCAAAGCATTTTTTTTAGCATTCTCTTTATTCTCAATTTTTTGTGTAATTTCAGGTAATATTGATTCCATTAGGTCTAAGATTAAATTATCCCCGTCAATTACATTGCCTTCTCTTGATTTCATTTTGCCATCAACAAGATTGACCATTCCGTGTGACAAATGAAAAAGTTTTTTGTTTTTAGAAATTCCCAATTTTTCTGATACAAAAAATAAATTTTTAAAGTGTTGAATTTGTTCACTTCCAACCACATAAATCATTTCTTCAAAATTAAATTCTTTTATTCTAACTGCTATATTTCCTAAATCTTGAGTAAGATAGATAGATGTTCCGTTTGATCTTATGAGTACTTTTTGTTTTACTTTAGTGTCTGTTTTTTCATCCGAATCTAAGGGCAAATCAATGCATATTGCGCCATCTTCTCGTTTGTAACAAAATCCTTTTTCAAGTCCTTCTAACACGACATTTTTCCCAATTTCAAAAATTTCACTTTCAAGGTAAATTTTATCAAATGAGGTGTTTGTAATTTTGTATGTTTCTTTTATTCCCTCAATTGCCCAGTTATTTAATTTTTTCCAAAGTTCAATTGTGCTTGCATCTTTTTGTTCCCATTTTAAAAGTAGATCCTGAATTTCTTCTTCGGCATTTTCATTTTCTTGTGCATATTTGTTGTATTGAACATAAAAATCGCCAATGAAATGATCTCCTTTTTTAAAAGCTTTTTCGGGAGTAATTTCATTTCCAAATTTTTTGTATGCAAGCATTGATTTGCAGATATGAACCCCACGGTCGTTTATTAAGTTTAATTTTATAATTTTTGCACCCACAGCTTTTAATATTCTTGACAGACTTTCCCCTATTACGTCATTTCTAAGATGTCCCACATGCAGTGGTTTGTTTGTATTTGGCGATGAAAATTCTAATATTATTTTTTTATTGTCTAGATATTTACTTGTTCCATAGGTGTCTTTTTGAGCATTTACCATTTGTATTGTATTGTGTATATATTCTTTTCTGGGAATTTTGATGTTTAAGTAAGGCCCCATAGCTTTAATTTCGTATTTAGCTTTAAGAGCTTTTATTATTTCTTCAGAGATAGTTTCAATGGGAAGCTTTAAGGTTTTGCTAAGTTCAAATATTAATATGGAAATATCTCCCAGATCACTTTTTGGAGGTTTTTGAATATTTATATTGATTTCGTCTAGCTTTATGTTTTTTGATAATGCTAGATTGGTAACTATAATATTAATTTCGTCTTTAATATTTTTTTTAACATTTTTAGTCATTTTTTTCCTCTTTAACACTTTTAATATTTTTTTTAAAAAACACTTTTAGTTATTTTTTCCCTCTTTAATGTTTGTTAGCATATTGATTAATAGTAAAATTAAAGACGCTGCAATAAAAATGTTTGAGCTATGGGCTGACATTTTTGTATTTATAAGCTCTTTTATTATAGGTATCTCTTTGTTAAAAAGTTTTAAGCTCCCTGTGTTTAATATTTCTCTAATAAGTGAAATTGTTGAGCTTAGAGTAATGAAAATTAAAATTGGAATTTTAGAATATTTAATTATCATCGATGGATTTTTTAAGATTTTAAAAGGTTCGTTTTTATGGAATGATATTATTATGGTTATTAAAATGGGTATTGAAAATTTGAATTCTTTGTATAGGGTTGGTGTTAAATGGAGCATGAATAAGTAAGTTAGGCTAGTAAAAATTCCTATTATTAATAGATATATTCCCAGTATGTGGCTTTTATGTTTTTTTAGTTCTATTTGATTGATTATTAAGGCAGGAAATATAATGCATAGTGAAATCCAAACAGATATGATACTAGCATCTAAAAAGTTTTTTGTATAAGCAAAAATAGGAAATAACATTAAGTGACTTTTAAGATATTTTTCAGTGCTATAAAATGTCTTTTTTTGCATATTATTTCCTTTTAATCTATTTTATTTAGTTTTAAATTGATTTGTACTCTCACTAATTCCAGAAATATGGCTTGAGTTTGTAGTTCCTAAAACTTTAATACGCTCAATTGCTTCTATTAGTTTATTAATCTCTTCTTTTAAGCCTTTCATTGAGTTTGAGACCGTAATATTAATTTCTCCTAGCAGTTTAACAGTGTTAATAATTTCTTTGTTGCCTCTAAACATATCATTTGATCCAATTTTTACTTCATATGTTATTTCTCTCATTGTATTTAAAGCCTTTAATATTTCTTGGCTACCTATTGATTGTTCTTGCATTGTATGATTTATTTCTTCTATTACTTGAACAACTAGATTGATTGAATCGAATATTTGGTTGAAAGCTTTATTTGTTAATTCAGAAGTGTTTACGGTTTTGGTTATTGAATCCATTATTTCGTTAATTGATGAGGCAACCGATTCTGATTGTGATGTTACTTGTTCTGCTAGGTCTTTTATTTCTTCTGCAACAATTGCGAATCCTTTCCCAGCTTCACCGGCATGAGATGCTTCAATTGCAGCGTTCATTGATAGTAGGTTAGTTTGACTAGCTATAGATGAAATTAAAGAGTTTGCTTCTTGCAATCTTGTTGAGTTTTTGAAAATCTCTTTGATTTGAGCAATAACTTCTTCTTGTTTTTTTCGCCCATCATCAGAGAATCTTTTTAGTTCTTCTGTGCTTTTTGCAGCTTTTTGAGTTATTTCTGTTATTGATTGTATTCCCCCTATCATTTCTTCAATAGCTGATGAGGACTGTTCAACGCTTGCGGCTTGAGTTTCAATTGAGTTGTCAAGAGATGAAATATTTTTTGAAAGACTTTCAATTACGTTTGTTGTATTAGAGATGAATTCTACTTGTTTTTCCACTTCTTCTTGTGTTTTTTCTATGTATTGATTTGAATTTTTTATTGTATTGTGGGTTTTATTTATTTCGCTAAATAAATGGTCTCCGTTTTCTTTTAGCAGCCTCACTCGCTCTTGTAGTGAATTGATTACATTTTTTAGATTTTCAATAAAATGACCAAAAAGATTTATTGTTGAGCTTATTGAATCTTTGCCTTTTGATTCGATTTTAAATGTTAAATCGCCGTTTTTAACCTTTGGAATGACAACATTGAGTTTATCTATTTTTGATATTATTAAAGTTTTTATGGTTGATATCATTATTAATATGAAAATTATTACTAAAATAAATATAATGGAAAGTGAAACCAATCTCATATTTTTAAATTCTTTTGAGAATATGCTATTATAATCTATTTTTATTCCCAAGTACCAATGGGATGTTGTGATCCTTGCTAAGGAGATTATTTCATTTGAATTGCTTGTATTGTAGTTTGCTTTTCCTTGAGACAATGCGTTTAATATTTGAGTTAATGTTTTTGCGTTAAAGCCAAATATGTGCTTTATATTTTTCAAAACCTCATCTTTTCCTCCAAATGCATCCCCACTGCTGTTTATTATGTATATATTAAAGTATTTTGATGAGTTTTGGCTGCTTGCATTTTGTTCTAGCAGTGAGTTTTCTAAAAGCAGTAAAAGATATTCTTTTAGTTCAGAAATTTTTTCTGAAATGTCAGCATATAAAATAATATATCCAATATTAGATTTTTTTGAATCTGTTATTTTATATGCTATTGGAATATAAAAATTGTTATTTATTTTTGTCAAACTGTTGTGAAGAATTGAAATTTGAAATGCAGTTATAGCTTTGCCCAAGATCAATTCTTTTAAGCTCATATATTGACCGGTTCGTTTTTTTTCACTTGATGCGATTATATATCCATCTTTGTTTGCATATTCTATTATTTTAATAAAGGATGGCAGTGTAACTAAAATCTTGTCAGATACCAAGTGTTCCTCACTTTTGTTATTTAGAATTGCAGATTTGTAATCATACCTAGCTGTTAATGTACTTAAAGCTTTTATTATTTCTCTAGATTCATCAGAAAAACTTTTAATCATGGCTTGGTTGATGAATCTAGTAAAGTCTTGAAGTTCTTTTGTTATGATTTTTTTATAGCCCTGATCTAGTAATAAAAAGGTTGTTGCAATAATGATTATTGTATATGCTAAAATTATAAAGTTAAATTTATAAAAAAGATTGGAGTTAAGTTTCTTTTTTTTCACTAAGTTCCCTCAAAAATTTTGATTTTTCATAAAATTTTTAAAATATTAAATTTTTAGTATTCCATATGTTTTATTATATAATTATATATGCATGTAGCTAAATAATAAAATAATTATTTGCAAATATTTGGGGATTTAATCTTTAAGATTTAAAAAGAAAAGTCTAATTTGCTAATTGTTATTAGTAATTATTTATATGTGATTTATGAAGGTAAAAGTTTTGTTTTAAGGCTTTAATAATATTAATGTTATGTTTGGAGAGCTTTTATGCCCGATGAGAATTTAATCGATGTTAATTTGAAAAATACTAAACGATTTCTTTATCTAGTTTTATTTGGATTTCTTCTTTTTAATATTTTATTTATAGGTTATTCATATGTTAATCATAAAAATGAATATTTAGATCGCTTTAAATTTGATTCTAAGTTATTTTTAAACAGTGTGTCTGCTGTTATTAAGGCCAAATACTTAGAATCCTCTAGGGTTCTTGAAGAGCTTGTAAAAGATAGCTATAGGTTTGGGATATTGGTGAATTCTTCAAAGAGCTTTCTTTTGTCTTCAAGTTTAAAATTGAGCGATAGTTTAGATGAAAATAGTGATTTGTTTTTAAAGTCAAGAGAATTTAGTTCTATAGATAAAATTTTTAAAACTATTCCTTTGACAGAAAATTCACTTGAAGGTATATTTTATATTCCTATAGGAAAGAATGTTTTAATATCAAATTCAAATTTTTCATCTTTGGGATTAAAAGATGTTAGATTGGATCCAATTTATTCTGTTCCTGTAGAAAAAAATTCTAAATATCATTCAAGGTATATGAGAATAGATGGGAAAATTTATTCTGTAGTAAGCTTTCCTGTTAGGGATTCTGTTGCAACATTGGGTGTGATAGGGATTCTAGTATGCTTTGATGAGGCGTTTGATATTATTGAAAATCAACTTTATTCTTCTCTTAAATTTAGCAGTAATAATTATAATTTTTTTATGCTTGACAGAAATTATATGCCTATTTTTTTAAACTTTAATAATCTTAAGGCCAAATCTTTTTCTACAGTTTATAGTGAGAATGTTTTGAGTAAAGCTACAGCTTATACTAAAAAAGATTCTTCTACTTCTCAGTACACCTTTAATTATGGAGGCGATTTTTATTTTTTAAACTTTGCAAAAACCGAGGATTTTTTGATTCAAGGATTGATTTTAAATGCCAATTCCATTCCTATTATGTTTAAGTCAAATTGGATTGTATTTTTTATATTTTTGTTATCATCTTTTGCTATCATGTTTTATTTATGTAATACTTTTATTTTTTCATTAATCAATGATTTTAATAGAATTGTTGATTATCAAAAAGCAAAAAGCGATCCTTTTAGTCTTGAGTCTCCTTTAGAGGTTAGGTATTCTTCAGCTATTATTTCTTATATTAGTTCAAAGCTAGACAAGCTGTCGTCTAAGGGTAGTGAATCTTTTAAGAAGATAAAATTTTATTCTAAAGATTTAAATGATTATTTAGAACAAATAGAAACTGCCATATTAAATACTCAGAGTATAGATTCTAGCATTTTAGCTTATGAGCAACTAAGAGATACTTTTTCTAGATTTGAAAAGTCAATTGTTGATATTTTAAAAGGATTTGAATCTGTTACTGATCCGATTAATGACCACAATAAGTATATGTCAGAAATTTCCTCAAATTTTGAAGAGAATGTTAGTTTTTTTTATAGTATAGATAAAAATTTAGAAATTTTTAATAAAGTTGCTACTACAAATTCTGCTGATATTGAAAGCATTAAAAGTAAAGTTTTTGATTTAAATATTGTTTTTGAAAATGTGAATAAAAATTTTGCAGATCTTTTGTCTCAAACAAACAGCTTGCAAAGTGTAAATAAACTTTTAGTTTCAATTTCAGCTCAGACTAATATGCTTGCTATGAATGCAGCAATTGAAGCAGCAAAAGCAGGTGATGCAGGTAAAAGTTTTGCAGTTGTTGCTGAAGAGATTAGAAAGCTTGCTATTAATTCTGGAAAATATTCTAAAACTATTAAAGATGAACTTAAAACGGTTGATAGCATTATTGCAGTAATTAATTCAGAGATTGATACAATTTATAAAAATTTCATAGATATTCAAGATAATGTGGACAGCAATTTTTCAAGACATGAGAAGGTAGATCTTACTCTTGCTAAGCATTTTAAAGAAATTGGTGAGTTTAAAGAAAGATATTTGTCTCATGACACTAAGATCAGAGATGCTAAGAATATGTATAAAGAAATATTTAATAACCATTTCTTTATTAGTAGTAAGTTTAATAACTTTAGTCAGGATTTAAAAGAGCTTAAAGCTTCTAAGATGAATTTAGATGTAGTAAACTCTCTTCAAGAATATTCATCTTTGATGAAATCTTCTAAGGATAAGATATTAAAGACAAAGGAATTGATTCAAAAAATCAATGCTGAGATTAAAGATGTTCTTTTTTAGCTTTTTAATTTTTAAATCCTATGTAAAGGACTTCTTCTTCGAGTAAAAGTCCAGTTTTAAGGTGGACTTCAGTTTTTACTTTTTCAATTAAACTTTTTACGTCATTAGAAGTGGCATTGTTAATATTGATAATAAAGTTTCCATGATATTGGGACACTAAAGCGCCACCAATGCTTAGACCTTTGAGTTTACACTCTTCAATTATTTGTCCACTAGGTTTGAGGAATGCTTTATTATTTTTAAAAGTGCTCCCACTACTTGGGAATAAATAGTGTCCTTTGTTTATTCTTATTTGTTTGTTTTTATTCATTTTTTCTTCAATATTTTTTTTATTTTCTTTTTTTAAATTCAATTCAACTTTTAATATGAGAGAGTTTTTATTTTGAAAAGGTGATACTTTATAATTAAAGTCTTCTTTTTTAAATTCTTTGCAAATAGTTTTCCCTTTGTCGTTTATAAATGTAATTTTTTTTAGTATTTCAGAGATTTCATTTCCAAAGCATCTGGCATTCATCCATACAGCGCCTCCTAATGTTCCAGGTAGTCCATAGATAAATTCTAAACCGCTTAAGCTATTGTCTAGTGCAATTTTACATAAATTTTCGAAATTTGCACCGCATTCGGCGACAATTTTATTTTTGTGAATTTCTATTCTGTTTAGATATCCAGTGTATATTATTGGAAAATCAAGTTCTTTCTCGTCATTGACTAAAATATTAGATCCTCCCCCAAGAATAAATAGTTTAATTTTTTCTTCTATTGCTGCTTTAAAAATACTTTCGGCTTCTTGTATATTTTTAGGAATAAGAAATAATTTCGAAATGTTTCCAATTTTATATGTTGTATAGTCAATCAGATTTTTTGTTTGAGGCTTTATATTGATTTTTTTAAAAAAATTATTTAGGCTTTTAAGCATACTTACTTAATAATAGATTAGACTTTTTATTTTTTCAATTTTGAGAAATGTATGATTTTAAAGTTACATAATACTAGAACAAAGGATTTTTCAGAATTAACAAATTTTGATAATGTTAAAGTGTATGCTTGTGGGCCTACTGTTTATAATTATGCGCACATTGGAAATTTTAGAACTTATATCTTTGGAGATTTATTAATTAAAACTTTAAGGTTTTTAGGGTATAAAGTTAACTATGCGATGAATATTACAGATATTGGGCATTTAACGGGCGATCTTGATGATGGAGAAGATAAAGTTGTCAAGACCGCAAGAGAGAAAGGTCTTACAGTTCAAGAGATTAGTGAATTTTTTACGGAAGCTTTTTTTAAGGATTGTAGAAAATTAAATGTTGTATATCCCGATAAAGTTCTTATTGCAAGTAAACATATTCCCATCATGATAGAGGTTGTTAAAATTCTTGAAGAAAAAAAAATTACTTATTTTTCTAATGGTAATGTATATTTTGATACTTCTTGTTTTAAAAGCTATGGGGAGATGGCTGGCATTGATTTGATTGATAAAGACATGACTTTTTCTAGGGTTGATATTGATAAATTTAAAAGAAATAAAACCGATTTTGTTTTGTGGTTTACTAATTCTAAATTTAAAGATCAGGAAATGAAATGGGATTCTCCTTGGGGGTTTGGTTATCCGAGTTGGCATTTAGAGTGCGCTGCTATGAATTTGGAGTATTTCAAAGATACACTTGATATTCATTTAGGAGGAGTTGATCATATTGGAGTTCATCATATAAATGAAATAGCAATAGTAGAGTGTTTCTTAAATAAGAAATGGTGTGATATTTTTGTTCATGGAGAATTTTTGATCATGGATTACAATAAGATGTCAAAGTCACGTGGAAATTTTATTACAGTTAAGGACCTAGAAGAGCAAAATTTCTCTCCTCTTGATTTTAGATATTTGTGTTTGACATCACACTACAGGAATCAATTAAAATTTTCATTAAATAATCTTCAAGCAAGCAAGATTGCTAGGGAAAATATGATAAACAGGCTAAGTTATTTTTATGCATCTTTAGATCCAGTTGCTTTAGGTGTGCTTAATAAGGATTTAAAAAATTTTGGTTTTAGTGAAGAAAAAGAATATTATGATTCTTTTATAGAAAAAGTTTCTTTTGATTTGAATATTTCTCAAGGATTGGCTTTGCTTTGGGAGATAATTAAATCTGAAAATCTAAGCTTTGTTTCAAAGCTTAGATTGGCTTTTATTTTTGATGAGATTATGTCGCTTAATTTGAGAGAAGAAATTTTAAAAAATTTAGAAAATCATGATGTAGTTGTTGATGAGAATATGAAAACTTTGATTGAAGAAAGAAGAATAGCTAAATGTGAAAAAAATTTTAAGCGTGCTGATGAAATTAGAGACTTTTTTGCTAAAAAAGGTTTTGTTTTGGTTGATACTAAGGAAGGAACCAAAGTTAAAAGAGGCTAATGTTTGGCTATTTTTTTTAAAAACAAATATTTTTATTTAAGCTTAATTTTTCTTCTTTTTTTATTTTTATTTGTTTTTTCTGGATTTTTATTTTATTCAAGGCCAATTATTTATGATATATCCCCAATTCCTACTTCACACAAGGATATCATTGTTATTAAAGGAAACAATTTAGGTTATAGTACAGGCGATATTAATATTAACAATAATTATTTGGTTAAAAGTAGTATCATTAGTTGGAATAACACAGAAATAGTTTTTAAAATTACAGACGAAGTAAATTCCGGACTTATTTTTGTAAAAAGTGAAAGTGGAACTAGTAACGAACTTTTTCTTGTTATTAGTAGACAAGTTCCTGTTAAGCTTAATAGAGAAAATATACCTTTTATTTTTTCACAGGATGAAATAATTTTAAATGCGAATTCTTCAACTTTATTGCAAGGTATGAATTTGTTTTCACATTCTAGCGCTATTAAAATTTTGCTTGAAACTAAGGATAAACTTTATACAATTTTGCCTCAAAATATTTTAAATATTTCTGAGAATAGAGTAGAATTTATTTCTCCTAAAACTTTAAATTCTGGTGGGAAACTTTATGTTTTATTGGACAATCTTCAAAGCAATAAAGTTCCGTTTTCTTTTAAAAATGATTTTTTTCAGTGGACTTTAAGTGATTCAAAAGAGTTTGCAATAATTGAAGAAATTTATTTTTCTCAAGATATTAGTAGCAATCTTGATTCAATTCCCAAAGATATTAATTTTAATGTCTTTTATTTAAAACCAATTGAGAATGAACGTCAAAAAATTACAAAGTATAGCAATGAGCATCTTGATTTTAATATTGGCAATTTATTTTTTGAAAACCTGAAAACAAATAAATTTATTTTTAAGACTAAGTTAAAGACTTATAAACTTAATTTGAAATTTTTGGATACTAAATATTTAGAAAGTATTGAGGCTAATAAAGATATTAATAATCAAGAGTACAAAACTTATGTTCAAGACAAAAAACAAGATTATTTATCTTACAGCTCTGTTGATTTAGGGTCGTTAGATTCTCTAATCTTATCAATTACTGCTGGGAGTAATTCAGTTTATAGGTTGGCTAAAGCAATCACTGATGTTTTGACTTCAAATTTTAAAATTGTTGAGAATAATTTAAGTTTAAAAGATTCTATTAAAGAAAGAAAAATTTCATCTAGCAATTTAATAGTTCTTACGAATTTATTATTTTTAAAGTACGATATTCCACTAAGAAATATAGTTGGACTTTACTATGATTCTAATTCTCTTAAATTGAATGAGCATTTTTGGTTTGAATTTTTTTTGGCTGGGGTTGGTTTTGTATATTTTGATATAATAAATGCAGTATTATTTAAGGATAATTCTAAGTATTTTTTAAATATGTCTGAGAACTATATTCAATATGGGTGCAAAGAGGACTATGATAAAAATGAATTTTTTAATGGATATTCAGATTATAGGTTTTTAAAGTACAAAAGCTTGACAAACGGATCGTATTCTTTGATGCATAGGTTTGTTTTGGAGGATAATTTTTAATGAGAGATGATCAAATATTTAATTTAATTGAGAAAGAGAAATTAAGAGAAAAAGAGCATATTGAGCTGATTGCGTCCGAAAATTTTACATCTTTAGAGATAAGGCAGGCTGTTGGGAGTGTTTTAACCAATAAGTATGCTGAAGGATATCCGTTGAATCGATATTATGGAGGTTGTTCTTTTATTGATGAGATTGAAACCTTAGCAATTTTAAGAGCAAAAGAGCTTTTTGGTGCAAAGTATGCTAATGTTCAACCCCATAGCGGATCTCAGGCTAATATGGCTGCTATAATGGCCCTTATTAATCCGGGCGACAGGATTCTTGGTATGCAATTGTCTCATGGAGGGCATTTAACTCATGGCAGTAGGGTGAATTTTTCTGGTATATTTTTTAACACCTATTTTTATGGTGTTTCTAGAGATTCTGAGTTGATTGATTATGATGAGGTTCTTAAAATAGCCAGAGATTGTAGACCAAATTTAATAATAGCTGGGGCTTCTTCTTATTCAAGAGAAATTGATTTTAAAAAATTTAGAGAAATAGCAGACGACGTTTCCGCTTATCTTTTATGTGATATTGCGCATATTGCAGGTCTTATTGTTGCTGGTTTTCATAATTCTTCGATTGATGTGGCGCATCTTACTACAAGTACTACGCATAAAACTTTAAGAGGGCCAAGAGGTGGAATAATACTTTCTGGAAAAGATTTTAACAAATTAGTAACCTTTAATGGGAAAGAGAAAACTTTGTCTAATGCTGTAAATTCTACAGTTTTCCCTGGAACTCAAGGGGGACCCTTAGTTCATGTTATTGCAGGCAAGGCTATTGCATTCAGAGAGGCCCTTCAAGAAAATTTTAAAGAATACATTTCTAATGTAATAAAAAATACTAAAGTTATGGCTGAATATTTCAAATCGGAAGGATTTCGGATTGTCAGTGGAGGCACAGACAATCATTTATTTTTGGTTGATCTTAGTAGTTTGGATCTTACAGGCGCTGATGCTGAGAAATTGCTTGAGAGGGTAAATATTACTTTAAATAAAAATGCTATTCCTTTTGATAAAAAAAGTCCCGCCTTGGCTTCCGGTATTAGAATTGGAGGTGCTGCTATTACTTCTAGGGGCCTGAATGAAAGTGATTCTTTAAATGTTGCTAAATTTATTGTTAGAGCTTTAAAAACAAGGTCTGATATTGAATTAAAACAAATAAAAAAGGAAGTTGTAAGATTTATTAGAGATTTTGACATGCCTTAATTATGTTTGGAGGTTATGATTAATAAATGCCAAGCTTAATTAGAATCTTTTTTTTAGTGTTGTTTTTTATTTTTATTTTTAATCCCATTTTAATAGGGATGCTTTTTATATTATTTCCTTTTTTTTTGATATTATTTAGTTTTTTAGGTGTTTTTAGAATCTATTTTACAAGAGATTACTCATATTCTAGATCTAGAGAGTTTGAATTTTATAAACTTTCTTTTTTATTAATGGCTAAGTTACTATCTATTTTGGGAACTGTAACGGGAGAACAGCTAAATTATGTCAATTTTATTATCAATTCTTTGAATTTATCTGAACGTGGTAAATCAGAATTGTATACTATTTTTCATTCTGCTATTACTAAAAATAATAATGCAGATAAAATTTTATATACTCTTAAGCTTGGCTATTTCCAACATAAAGATCTTTTTATATGGCTTTTTGCTTCTCTTAAAGAAATTAACAGGCTTTCTAGGTATAAAAACTTAGAAGCTGAAAAATTTATTTCTTATGTTGGCGTTTTTCTTGAACTTGAATCTGATGGTTATGAAGCTTATAAAGATATTAATATTAAAATTGTAAATCCCTATAGTGTTTTGGGGTTGACTTATAGTGCTAGTGATGATGAGATTAAAAAGGCTTATAAAAGCCTTGTTATAAAATATCATCCTGATAGGTTTGCAAATGATCCTGTAAGGCAAAAAGATGCGAATGATAAATTTATTAAAATTCAAGATGCTTATGAAAAGATTTGCAAAGAAAGAAATATTAAGTAATTAATTGATTAATTTGTTTTTAAAGATAAAAAAGAAGGGCTTTTGGCCCTTCTTTTGCTGTTAGCTTCCGCTGTAGGCTATTTTGAATTGCAAGAAAGCACTGCCAATAGCAGCATTATTTGCGTTTTTATTAGCAAGTTCTATAATATTATTTGAATCCCATCCAAGAGAAATTGTTGTAAATCTTATTAGTTTTTCAAGGCTAAGTCCTGTTTTTAAATAAATTTTTGTAGCATCGCTTGATATTTTATTAGAAGGTCCTAAAAGGTATGCTCCAATATATGGTACTACATATGCTTCTGTTGAAATGGATTCTATTGGAATTGCATAATCAAGATATAAAGCTATGCCTAGTTTCATTGCGTCTTCAAATGTTAAATTAGGTGTTATGGCTTGTGTGCCTGTTGAACTTTGTCCAGCTTGATTGTTCTCATTAGCACTTAAGGTTGATGTAGGATAGTTTTCTACAGATTTTTGTCTTAAAATATCATAAAGACCGATAGATGTTATCCAACCCAGTCCATTCATAAGCCCCTTTTTGTTGTCTTCATAGCTTGAGATTTCAACATTTAAGCTTTGAAATGCATTTTCAGATATGGTTTTTAATCTTTTTTCTGTATCTTTAGATCTGTAAAGATTTTGCCCATAGCTTATTCCTAATGCAACTCCAGATTTTTTGTCTTGTTCTCCAAATAGTCTTGTACTGTAGGAATCAGATCCTTTAACTTTCCAAGATTCTTTTTCACCGGCGTCTTTATTCCAAGCAAGCCCTATGCTTGCTCCTGTTGAAAATGCAATGCCCAGTTCTGTATTTTTATTGAAATTAAGGGCATTGCCATTTGGATCAAATATATCCTCGGCTTTTTTACTAGGATCTAAAGATATTCCTTTTTTCAAATTTGCTGCTTTTGAGATGTGTCCAAATACAGAAAAATCGCTTGCAAAAGGATCTATTCCAAAATCAGTACCCATTTGTAAAATAAGATAGGTATTTTTATTATTGATTTTTGTTAATCCAAGCTTATATTGAGCTCCAAAAGATGCCAAAATTGCAGAATTTGATAAAGTTGGGCTTAATAAATCGTTACCAATTAGGGATTTATCTTTTAAAGAGTATGTTATTGATGAATTATTGAATGTTTCATTTCCATAAGCTCCTGATAAGCCAAAGTTTAATTCAAAAGGTGTTTCTGCAATTACAGATTGAGTATCTTCGTTTTGATCAAGTATATTTTTTATTGGCTTCCATGTTGCTTGAATTCCATAAAGGATTCCTTGATAGGTTTTATTGTATGGAGTGTCTTTGTCATTCTCTTGATTTCTATTACCTGTGCCTGTTCCTCCTATTGCAAATGTAAGGTCGATTTGTGGGAGTTTGTATCCCAGTTGAATTGTTCCTATGTTTTTAGAAGTACCTCTTGCAAGAATTGTCCCTCTTACTGCTCTATCATTACTTGGGAATCCATAGTAAGTGCTTTTGAATCCAGTCATAGGCGCAAAGCTAAATAAAGATTCTTTATTAAAGTCAAAATCTGTCATAGTACTTATTTTAATAAAAAAATCGTATATATTAATTTGGGCTGTTATATCTCCTACATCGATTTTGAATTGAGCGTCTTTTTTGCCTTCTGCTTTTAATGCAAGATCTTCCACTTTAATGTAAGCTGAAAATGGATCGTCTTTGCCTAATTCTGGATTAGCTTCAAATGGTTTAAGTTTAATAGTAATTTTACTTTTGTTTTCAAACCCAGGGACAAGTTCATCCATATCAAATCTGAATTCACTTGTGTTTTCAAATCCAAATGTCGGTATCCACGGGTTTATTTTAAATATATCTTTTTCCTTTAATGCGTCTGCTGCAAATATTGCTGCAGATGTGGTTAAAAATATAATTAATTTATATAAAATATGATTTTTCATAATTATACCTTCCTGTTGTAACTATAAACTTTTTATTAGTTTTAGTTATTTATTAAACGTCTTAATAATATATATATAATACATATTACTTATTGTACATAATAACATGTATACAATATTAAAACTATTAGATAAAAATTCAATATCATATTGGTATTTTGTGATTTTTATACTATTCAAATTTATAAATAAGATTAATTGTATTGTCAACTAATCTTATTTATTTTAAATGATTAATTTATACTAAATAAACTAGTAATCCTGTTGCTAGAATGTAGTATAAAGCGTAAGTTATTGTTTTTGATAAAAGTTTGCCCTCTTGTCCAATTAATCCGGCAGTTGTTGTTGCTATTGTGATGTTTTGGGGAGAAATCATTTTCCCTCCAGTTGCTCCTGTTGTATTTGCTGCCGCAAGCCAGTAAGGATTTGTTCCAATATTTTCTGCCATTTGTGTTTGTAAAGGTCCAAAAAGAACGTTTGAAACTGTGTCGCTTCCTGTTAAAAATGTCCCAATAGCTCCAATTAGTGGACTAAATAATGGGCCAAATTGACCTGTTATTATTGAGATTCCATTAGCAAGATCTCTTATCATTCCACTGTGTGTCATTAATCTTGATATTGCAACAATGCATATGATTATAAATGAAGATAATGCCATTTTTTTCAAGGTTAGTATAAATATTTTTAGTTGTTTTAATATTGGGACTCCTCGCATTGAATAGGATATTATTGTTGCAAGTATAATCAAGAAGCCTGGAGAGGTAATCCATTTAAAGTGTAGGGGATTTGCTTCTGGATAAATACTAATAGTGCTTTGAAAAGTTATAAGGTATTCGTGAATTTTGTTAAAAAGAGGAGATACAAGTACTATAAATGCTACTATTAAAATGTAGGGTGAGCAAGCAATAATTCCTTTTGATAAAGGTATTGTGCTTTTATTTTTGTGTTCGTGAGTGTCTTTATTTTCAAAAAACTTTGCATAAACTATTGTTATTGTCATAGAAAGGATGCTTCCAAGGATTGCAGGAAGTTCTGGGCCTAAAGCTTTTGATATGAATACTTGAGATATTGCCATTGACATGCCTGAGAGTAGGGTAAGAAGAAAAACCCCTTTTAATCCTTTAATGCCTCCTCCTGTAAGAATTACTAATACAAAAGGTATTGTTAAGGTTGGGAGTATTAGTTGCAATGCAATCTCAGATGAAAGCTTGTTAGCATCTAAGTTAGTTGCTTGAGCTAAAGATATTATAGGAATTCCCACAGATCCATAAGCGGTCGAAGAGGTATTCATTATTAAACAGATTAAGCAGGCAAAAAATGGTTCAAATCCCATTGCTATTAATATTGATACAGGAATTGAAACAGCAGTTCCGTATCCGGCAACTCCTTCTAAAAAATTTCCAAATCCCCATGCTACTAGTAAGACTATGATTCTTTTATCAGAAGATACGTTTGATAATATATTTTTAATAGTTTCTATGTCTTTTTGATCTTCTGACATTTTATATGTAAATATGGCAGCAATAATTACGGTTACTATTGGCCATATCCCCATTAATGTGCCTTCAAGTACTGCAAGACTTGTGTTTACTATTCCTAAGTTTTTATAAAATATAACTATAGCAATAGTGGTTATTAATGATATAGGTATTACATAGTAAGCAGGTTTTTTTATTATGCCAAGTCCAATAATTATTAGGATCATTGGTGCCAAAGCTGCTATAAAATCATAAAAATTCATGAAAAATGACTCCTTTTAAATTGTATTATGATTAGCGATCAATAAATATTATATAATAATATATATTTTAATATTACTTGCTATATGAATAGTATTTGTGTTGTTGAAAAGTTGTTATTAACTTTATTTTTATTTTTTTTCTTACTTTGTGATGATCTTTTTGCAGTTAATTTAGCTGAGATTAATAAATTATCACAGTATGCAAAATCAATAGTTTTAATGGATTTTGATACTAAGAGGGTGCTTTATTCTAAGAATCCTAATTTGGTTTTTCCTCCAGCATCACTTACAAAGATTGTTACAATTTATACAGCTTTAATTGAGGCTGAAAAGCGAAATATAAAATTAAAAAGCATAGTTCCTATTAGCGATTCTGCTTCATATTATAATGCGCCTCCGAATTCTTCTTTAATGTTTTTAGAAAAAGGTCAAATTGTTAATTTTGAAGAGATTTTAAAAGGACTTTCAGTTTCGTCAGGCAATGATGCTTCTATTGCAATTGCTGAGTTTGTAGTAGGCGATTTAAATAGTTTTGTTAATTTGATGAATATTAATGCCTTTAATTTAGGACTTTTTAATATGCATTTTGTTGAACCTTCTGGATATAGCAATGAAAATAAAATTACAGCACTAGATATGGCCTTTTTTGCAAAATCTTATGTAGAAAAGTTTAAATTTATGCTTAATATCCATTCCTTAAAGTATTTTGTTTATCCAAAGAGTAAAAATTTAGGAACTACTTTATCGTCAAAATTTTTAAACTTAAAACAAAGAAATGCTAATCTATTAATAGATGATTATCCTTATTCAGATGGTCTTAAAACGGGATATATTAAGGAATCAGGCTTAAATCTTGTTGCTACTGCTTTAAAGGGCGAAAGAAGATTGATAGCAGTTGTATTGGGAGTTGAAAAAGGAATTAATAGGTTTGGAGAGAAAATGAGAACTTTGATTGCAAAAAATTTATTTGAGTATGGATTTAATGAATATTCTAAATTCCCTTTAATAGTAAAATTAAAAGAAAAAGTCTATAATGGTACAGTAGATACAGTTGCTCTTTTTTCTAAAGAGCCTTTTTATTATGTTTTGACTAAAGATGAATTTGATAAAATTAATATAAGTTATACTGTTGATAAACTGGTTGCCCCTCTTAGTGGGGATATGCCTGTTGGGAGGGCTATGATTTTTTTAGAAAATGAAAAAGTAGGAGATGTTGCTTTGTTTAGTAGCGAAGTGGATAAATTAGGGTTTTGGCAAGGTCTTTATAAGAGTTTTGTAAATTTTTTTTAAGAGAGTATTAAATTTTATGTTAAATCATTTTAATTTTAAATTGAAACGAGATGTTACAATAATAGTTCCAGGTGAAGCTTTTGTTTCAAATAAAAGAGTTATTTCTACAATTCTTGGTTCTTGTGTTGCTGTTGTGCTTTGCGACGAATCAAGCAATTTAATTGGAATGAACCATTATGTTCTAGTTAAGTCAGATCTTGATATATCTCCTGCTCAAAGGGGAAGGTATGGGATTTATGCTATTCCCATGTTGATAAATGCAATGTTAGAAAATGGTGCTAATAAAAGTAATCTTAAGGCTAAGCTTTTTGGGGGAACTAATTTTATGGCAAAAGGATCGGTTAAGGTGGGACTTGAAAATTCAGAGTTTGCTATTAATACATTAAATAAGTATCGTATTCCAATCTTAGCTAAAGATTTTGATCAATCTAAGTCACGAAAGATTTTTGCTTTTCCTGAAAGCTTTAAAGTTATTGTGGAATATCCAGATGGAACAAAGGTTTTTTAATCTTGCCTGATGATTTTTTTAAAAAATCTCTCAATCAATTTCAGTATGAAGCAGTTACCACTATTGAAGGTGCCCTTTTAATTATTGCTGGTGCTGGTAGTGGAAAAACAAGAGTTGTTACTCATAGAATAGCTTATTTGCTTTTAAAAGGCATTGCTCAAAAGGAAATTTTAGCCTTAACTTTTACCAACAAGGCGGCTAATGAAATGAAGGATAGAATTAAAAAAATTTTAAAAAGTCCTCTTAGCAATCTTATGGTTTCAACTTTTCATGCTTTTGGACTTTTCTTTTTAAAAGAAAATTATAAATTGTTAGGATATAGAAAAAACTTCAGCATTTATGATGATAATGATAGAATTTCTCTTCTTAAAGAGATTTTACTTGATGAGGGCCTTTTAAATAAAAAAGTTTCCTTAAATTCACTTAGTAATGTTATTTCACTTTTTAAAAATGGAATTCTTACCCTTAATGATTTAAAGGAAGAAGATATAAATATTTTTAGACTTTATGAAGAGCGATTAAGGCTTTATAATTCTTTTGATTTTGACGATTTGATTTTAAAACCAAAAGAATTGTTAAGTAATAATTCTGATATTAGAAATAAATATTCTAAAAGATATAAGTATGTTTTGATTGATGAGTTTCAAGATACTTCTTTGATTCAATATAATTTTATTCGTCTTTTGATAAATCATAGTAATTTATGTTGTGTTGGAGATGATGATCAATCGATATATTCTTGGCGTGGGGCTAGTTATAATAATATGTTGCAATTTGAAAAAGATTACAACGCTAAAGAAATAAAGCTTGAACAAAATTATCGTTCTGCAAAAAATATTTTAGATGTTGCCAATTCTGTGATTTTAAATAATAAAAATAGGAAAGAAAAGACTTTGTGGTCTTCAAAGATGTGTAGCAAAGTTATAGATTTTTTTATATTTGAGGATGAAATTCAAGAATCTGAGTTTGTTGCAAGCCAAATCATAGAGCTTTCAAAGCTAGAAGGTTTTCAATCTAAAAAGATAGGAGTTCTTATGAGAACTAATGCTCTTTTTAAAAACGTTGAAATGATTTTTAAAAGACAGGGCATAAAATATAAAGTTTCAGGGGGAACATCTTTTTTCCAAAGAAAAGAAATAAAAGATATTATTTCTTATTTAAATGTAATAATAAATCCTAAAAGTGATTATGATCTGCTTAGAATCATTAATATTCCAAGAAGGGGGATTGGCAAGGAATATTTGAAAAAAATTAGAGATATGGCAGACAAGAAAGGCTGTTGTATTTATGATGCTCTTTGTGATATTGCTTTTTCTTTTGCAAGCATTTCTAGTTATGATAAAGTTTTAAATAAACAAGTCATTGAAAGTATAGAAGATTTTGTATCTTTTATTGAAGAGTATCAATATAAATTTAGCATAAAAAAAAACACGTATTCTAATATAATCAAAGAAATGATAGAAAGTATTGAATATTGGGGATTTTTAGTTAGTGAAAATCCTAATTCAATTAAAGTAGCTGAATATAAATATCAAAATATAGAAGGGTTTTTAAGTATAATTAAAAATTGGGAATCTAAACAATTAGGTGAATTGAGAGATTTAAGTAGTTTTTTAAACTATATAGTTCTTCAATCTAATGAAGTAAGTGAGGAATCTGAAAATATCAATATTAATTTAATGACAGTGCACTCTGCTAAAGGCTTGGAATTTGATTATGTATTTTTTATTGCTGTTGAAGACAATATTATTCCTCATCATAGAATCATTGAAGATAGTGAACTTGACTTAGAAGAAGAGAGGCGAGTTTTTTATGTTGCATTAACTCGTGCAAAAGATTCTCTTGTTATTACTATGGCTAATAAGCGAAAAAAAGATAGGCAAATTTTTGAGCAGTTGCCTTCAAGATTTATTTCAGAAATTCCCAAAGAATTTTTAAATTTTAATTATTATGCAGATTTTATTGAAAATAAAGCCCGATAAACATTATTGAATTTATTGAATGAATTTAAAGATTGATTTAGTATATTATATGATTAATTATAATTTAGTATAAGCATATTTATAAATTTAATATAATCAAAGGAAAATTATTATGAGTATTGTAATTGATTCTTTTAGAGAAATATCAAAAATTCCAAGATGTTCAAAAAATGTCAAAGGAATTATTAATTTTATTAAGGAGAGAGCCAAAAAATTTGGTTATTCTTTTAAAGAAGATAGTGTTGGTAATATTGTGGTGCAGATAAAATCTAATAATAACATTGATATGCCTCCTATTATTTTACAATCTCATGTTGATATGGTTTGTGAAAAAAATGAATCAAGTTTACATAATTTTGAAACAGATCCAATTAAAATTGTTGAAGAAGATGGATATCTTAAAGGAGTAGGGACTACTCTTGGAGCTGATAATGGGATTGGGGTAGCTATGATGTTGGGCATTATGAGTGAGGCCGATAGCTTCCCCCATCCCGATTTAGAACTTCTTTTTACCGTTGATGAAGAAATAGGTTTAATAGGTGCTCTTGGTCTTGATTCTAAATTATGTAATGGTAAAAGCCTTATTAATCTTGATGGAGAGGAAGAAGGATATTTTTTAGTTGGTTGTGCGGGATCAAGACTTGTTGAGATTGTTTTTTCTCCTCAATATAATCTTGCAACAAAAAAAACAAAAGTGGAAATTTTGCTCAAAGGACTTAAAGGTGGTCATTCTGGGGCAGATATTCATTTAGATTTGGCAAATTCTTTAAAATTAATGTTTTTTGCTCTTTTTGAAATTAAAGCAAATATTGATTTTGAGATTGAAAGTATTTTTGGTGGAGAGAGCAGTAATGCAATTCCAAATGAAGCTAAGGCTTTAATCTGTATCAATGATAGTGATTATGAATTATTAAGTAAAGAGCTTAAACTTTTTGTATTTAAAGTTAAAAGTATATATTCTCTTGAAAATGAATTTGACATTATTGTTAATAAAAAAGAATTTTCATCAGTTAAAGTTCTTGATGAAAATAGCAAAAGCAGGCTTTTGAATATGGGAATGGGATTTTTACATGGAGTTCAAAGAGTAGAAAATCATGAAAATAAGCTTATCAAGACCTCTTTAAATTTTTCAAGTCTTTTAAAAATGCAAGATGAGTATATTTTTACTTTTTTAATAAGATCTTTATTGGATTCAGACAAAGAGTATGTGTTTAATCATTTACAATCAATAAGTGATTTATCAGGAGCTAGTTGGCGTATAATTTATGATTATCCTTCTTGGAAATCCGATAAGAATAGTAGTCTTTTAAAACATCTTCAAGGCGTTTATAAAGAGATGTATCTTGAAGATGCTAATGTTTCTTTAATACATGCAGGGCTTGAAACAGGTATAATATCTTCTAAGTTAGGAGGCATAGAGTCTGTTACTCTTGGACCTTGGATTGAGTCGCCCCATACTACTAGAGAAAGGGTAAATATTTCTTCGGCTATTAGAGTTTATGATTTTTTGAAAAAAAGTTTAGAAAGATTTCAAAAATTTTAGTTTTAAAAGTTTGATGTTTTAACATTTATTTTATAATAAAAGTTGTGTGACTTTTATTGTTCTTGTCTTTTATTGACTTAGAAATTAAATATCTATAAAATATTATAGTAAATATAGTCACTCGTTATTGGTGGTTGTAGCTCAGTTGGTAGAGCGTCGGGTTGTGGTTCCGAATGTCGCGGGTTCAAGCCCCGTCAATCACCCTGTAATAATTTTCTTTTTAACTGCATTCATAGCTCAATTGGATAGAGCAGTGGACTTCGAATCCGAAGGTTGCAGGTTCGAATCCTGCTGAGTGCGAAAATATTATTTATTTGATAGATTAGGCATACTTGCAAAAGCTTTTAAGTTTTTGTATACTAGTTTGAGTATGAAGTATGCAGGAGTGGTGGAATTGGCAGACACGCTAGACTTAGGATCTAGTGCCTTTGGCGTGTGGGTTCGACTCCCACCTTCTGTAAAAGTGCGAAAGTAACTCAGGGGTAGAGTGTCACCTTGCCAAGGTGGAAGTCGCGGGTTCAAATCCCGTCTTTCGCTTTTTAATAATTATCAATAAAGTTTAATTGAGGCATTAACAGTGATTTTGAGTAAAGATATTAGGCTTCTTCCAGGTTCAAAAGTTGAGGCTGTCATTAGAGTTTCAAAAAATATTATTCAGGAAAAATATAACTCATTATTGCAAGATTATTCTTCCCGGCTTAAGATTCAAGGTTTTAGAATTGGAAAAGTTCCTATTAGTATTATTGAGAAGAAATATTCTGAGGGTTTAAGAGCTACTGTTTTAGAAGAAGTGATCAATAATTCTCTTAAAGAATTTTTTAAAGAAGAACCCAAAAGGCCTTTAAGTTATGCTTCTCCTACTATAAAGGAAGAAAATTTAAGATTAAATCTTGATAAAGATTTTGAATTTACTTTTGTATATGAGACTTATCCTGAATTTAAAGTTCCAAATATTGATGATATTGATATTAAAGTGGAGGTTCCCGAAGTTTTTATTGATGATTCTGATATTGATAATGAGATTAAGTCTCTTCAAATAGAAAATTCAATTATTATTGAAGATGAGGAAGGAGTTGTCAAGAAAGATAGCATTGTTAAAGTTGATTTTGTTGAACTTGATGATCTTTTAAATGAAATAGTATCAACAAAAAGACAAGACTTTGTTTTTACAGTTGGTAAATCTGAAACCTATTATGATTTTGATAGAGATGTAATTGGTATGAGAATAAATGAGGAGAGAGTTATAGAAAAATCCTATATTACTGATTACAAATTTGAAGAACTTGCGGGTTCTTTAAAAAAATTGAAAATTAAGATTAAAAGTATTAAAAAAAGAGATCTCCCTTTAATAGATGATGAGTTTGCAAAAGATATTAGCGAGAGATATAATACGCTAGATGATCTTAAAAATTTTATAAGATCTAAGATTTTAAGTCTTGTTGAAGAAAAAAAAGAAGCTTTAAAGCTAAATAAATTTTTTTCTACTATTTCTGAAAAATTAGAAATAGATATTCCTCGTTCAATGATTGAAGCTGAAATTGAAATTGCTTTTAAGGATGCCAAAAGACAAAATAAGATGAGTCTTGAAGAGTTTAAAAGTATGTTTTATTCTTCAGGATATAATGGTAGTGATAGTTTAAAAGATGAAATTCTTAGCAATTTGAAATCTAAGTTGATAATTCAGAAAATGGTAGATTTAGATCCAATTAAAGTTACTGAGAATGATCTTAAGGATGAGATGGTTAGGCAGTCTGAGAATTCAGGTGTGAGTTATGAAGAAATTAAAAAATTTTATGAAGATCAAAATTTGATTTTTTATTTAAAGGATGATATCAAAAGGAAAATAGTTGAGAAAAAAATTTTAGCAAGTCTTAAAGAGGTAAAGGGTAAGCAAGTTTCTTTTAAAGATTTTGTTAATTATAAAATTTGTGAGTAAGAAAAATGGAGTTTATGCATAATTTAATACCCACTGTAATAGAGCATACGGGAAATTATGAGAGGGTATTTGATATATATTCAAGATTGCTTAGAGAGCGTATAATATTTTTGAGTGGTGAGATTAATGATCCTAAGGCAGATACTGTGATTGCCCAGCTTTTGTTTTTAGAATCAGAAGATTCAAACAAAGATATTTATCTTTATTTAAATTCTCCAGGAGGCAGTATTACTGCAGGTCTTGCGATTTATGATACTATGCAATATATAAAACCTGATGTAAGGACAATTTGCATTGGGCAAGCTGCTTCAATGGGAGCTTTTTTGCTTGCTGCTGGTGCCAAGGGGAAAAGAGAATCCCTAACTTATTCTAGAATAATGATTCACCAGCCTTGGGGTGGAATAAGTGGTCAGGCTAGCGATATTAATATACAAGCTAATGAAATTTTAAGACTTAAAAAATTAATAATAGACATTATGTCTAATCAGATAGGGGTTGATAAGGAAAAACTGGCTCTTGATATGGAAAGAGATTATTTTATGACTTCAAGTGATGCTCTTAAATATGGTCTTATTGATAATATCTTAGTAAGGGAGTAGTTTTATTTTTGGTAAAAAATTTTTATGGCAAGAGTAAAAGGTCAAAAAGTAAAAGAATGTTCTTTTTGTGGACTTAGCGTTGCTGAGCTTGGGGGCAATGTTGTTATATCTAATGGGGTAGCGATTTGTCCGGAATGTTCCAAGATATGTCACAATCTTTTTAAAGAAAAGTTGTGCAAGTCGCTGGATTCTAGATCCAATGGTTTGCCAACCCCCAAACAACTTAAAGATCATTTAGATATGCATGTTGTTGGGCAAGAAGATGCAAAAAAAGTTTTATCTGTGGCTGTTTATAACCATTATAAGAGAATATTGAAAAATAATAAATATGATGATGGTATTGAGATTGAAAAATCTAATATACTTTTGGTTGGGCCTACAGGTAGTGGTAAAACTTTGCTTGCAAAAACGTTGGCTGCAGAGATGAATGTGCCATTTGCAATAGCAGATGCTACAACTTTGACAGAAGCTGGATATGTTGGTGAGGATGTAGAAAATATTTTACTTAAATTGATACATGCTGCTCATGGGGATGTTAGTCTAGCTGAGAAAGGGATTATTTATATAGATGAAATAGATAAAATTGCTAAAAAAAATGAAAACGTTTCAATAACAAGAGATGTGTCTGGAGAAGGGGTTCAACAAGCTTTGTTAAAGATAATCGAGGGTACTATTGCTAATGTTCCCCCAAGAGGTGGTAGGAAACATCCTTATGAGGATACTATTGAAATTAATACTCAAAATATACTCTTTATATGTGGTGGTGCTTTTGTTGGGCTTGAAAATATTGTTAAGAATCGAATAAATAAAAGTTCTATTGGGTTTTCAGCAATTGAAAAAAAGAATATAAGAGATGACACTTCATTAAAGTATTTGGAAATGGAAGATTTGATTAAATTTGGTTTAATACCAGAGTTTGTTGGTAGACTTCCTGTGCATTCGTATCTTGAAAAGCTAAGTAAAGAAGATTTGATTAAAATATTAGTTGATCCTCAAAATTCTATTGTTAAGCAGTATTATCATATGTTTAAAATGGACAATGTTGAATTAGTCTTTGAAAAAGATGCTTTAGAATCAATTGTAGATGAGGCTATTTTAAAAAATACTGGAGCAAGAGGCCTTAGATCTATTTTAGAGGGTCTTCTTAAAGATGTTATGTTTGAGGTTCCTTCGATTAGTAAGACTAAGAAGGTTATTGTTACAAAAGAATCTGTTTTGAATGCAGATATTAACCCATTAATTTTGGTGGGGAATGCAATTAAAAAACCTTGGGCAAAAGAGTTATATGAAATCAATCTTAAATATGATAAAAAATAGAAAAGAAGATCTTCCAATTGTTATTTTAAAAGAAAATGTTCTTTTCCCAAATGTGACATTGTGGGTAACCTTTGATAATGAATATGTAATTAACTCCATAGCTCAATCCATGCTAGAGGAAAGATTAATTCTGTTTGCTTATCCAAATGAATCTAATTATGACGAATCTGGTAAAGAAGGGGTTAAAAACCTATGTTCTGTGGGCACTTATTCTAAACTTATCCAGGTTATAAAGGTTAGTAAAGACGTAGTAAAAGTTTTGGTTGAATGTCAAAGTAGGGTTCTAATAGGCAGTGTTTCAAAAAAAAATGATTATTTGAGAGCCAAAGTTACTTTTGTGTCTGATGCTGAGGGATTAAATAGGGAGCTTTTTACTTACGCTAAATTTTTAAAAGAAACTTATGAAGTTTATAGAAATTCCCTATCTTTAAAATCTTATGATAGCGATAATGAGCCAATTAATTATTTTGAGAATCCAAGCAAGCTTGTCGATATTATGGCCTCTAATTCAAACTTAGAAAATAGTGTAAAATTAGATCTTTTACAAGAGTTAAATGTTAAAACTAGAATAGAAAAATTAATTGTTAATTTAAACATTGAGATTGACCTTTTAGACCTTAAAAAAGATATTAATTCTAAAGTTAGAGCTAAGCTGGATAAGGGGCAAAGGGATTATTTTCTTTCTGAGCAAGTTAAAGAGATACAAAAAAGATTAGGTAAAGATGAAAACGAGTATATTGATAGATTAAATTCTAAAGATATTCCAGAAGATGTTAAATCTAAGGTTGAAAAAGAAATTTCTAGATTATCTAAAATGCAGATGAATTCCCCTGATGCTAATATTATTAGAAGTTATATAGAATTAATATTAGATCTTCCGTGGAATGAAAATACTGTCATGAAAAATCATTTAAGCGAGATTGAGTTTATCTTAAGAAATTCTCATTATGGCATGGATGAAGCAAAAGAAAAGATAATAAATTTTTTAGCTGTTTATCAAATTAATTCTAAGGTTAAAGCTCCCATTTTATGCCTTGTAGGGCCTCCTGGTATTGGCAAAACATCTCTTGTAGAATCTATTGCAAGATCATTGTCTAGAGAATTTGTTAAAATATCTCTTGGTGGCTTAAGAGATGAGGCAGAGATTAGAGGGCACAGAAGAACTTATGTTGGCTCTCTTCCAGGTGTTTTTATTAGTGCAATGAAAAGATCCGGCAAGTCTAATCCTGTTATTCTTCTTGACGAAATAGATAAAATTAATAATAGTTATAAAGGAAATCCCGAATCTGCCCTTTTAGAAGTTTTAGATCCCGAGCAGAATTATAAATTTATAGATCATTATTTAGAAATTCCTTATGATCTTTCTAATGTTTTATTTGTTACAACAGCCAATTCTCTTAATGGTATGTCAAAGCCACTTCTTGATAGAATGGAAATAATTAAAGTTGAGGGTTATTCTTATATTGAAAAGTTAGAGATTGCAAAGATTTTTTTGATTCCAAGCATAATTAAAGAGAGTTTTTTAGACAAAGTTTATATAAGAATAGAAGACGATGTTATTTTTAATTTAATTAGAAATTATACTATGGAATCTGGCGTAAGGGGACTAAAGAGAGTATTGACTAATTTGATTAGGAAACTTGTAAGGGAGTTGCTTTATAAGTATTCTAAAGATCAAATTATCAAAGGCAATTTTTATTCACCAAGTTCTTTAATACATGGAAATAATTCGCTTTTTACTCATGATCCTGATATTCCAGGTATTTATAAAATAATCAATATTAATAATTATTATAATTATGTTGATACTGAGTATAACTTGGATTTAATTAAGATTGACTCTTCTGGATTTGTTTATGGACTTGCTTGGACAAATTATGGTGGCACAGTTCTTCCTGTTGAGGCAACTAAGTTTGAGAAAAAAGGAGACATTATTTTAACAGGTAGTCTTGGAACTATTATGAAAGAGAGTGCACAGCTTGCATATTCTATAGTTAAGACCTATTCTTCTAGGCTTAATTTTGACGTAAAAGAAAGTCCCGAAATTCATTTACACTTTCCAGAAGGAGCAACACCAAAAGATGGACCTTCTGCAGGTATTACCATTGCAACAGCAATTGCTTCAATACTGTCTGATAAGAAAGTTCCTTTGGATCTTGCAATGACTGGTGAGGTGACTTTAAAAGGTTTTGTTCTTCCTGTGGGCGGCATTAAAGAAAAAGTTTTAGCAGCCTATAGAAACGGCATAAATAAAGTTATTTTGCCCAAAGATAATAAAAAAGATTATTTTAAGCTTCCAGAAGAAGTTAAAGATAATATAGATGTTAAGTTTGTTTCCAGTTTGGAAGAAGTTTTTGATTATTTGAATATTATTTAAAAATTTGCATATTTAAATTTATATTTTAGGAGTAAATATATGAAAGATGGAGTTAGAAGGCCTTCAGGCAGCAGGGCGTCTTTTATTTCTCAACCTTATACTAAAAGCTTGAGAAATAATAACAGTTTTTCTTGTTTTGCTAAAAATAATTTGGGGAAAAATTTTTCAAAGGGTAAAAAAAAAGGTAAATAAAAAAAGTGGCTTTAATTGGCCACTTTTTGTTGTTTTAATAATACAAAAATAAAAGATATGTTTATGCTCTCTTAGAATAATACTCTACAACCATTTGCTCATTAGCAAGTGTAGGTATTTCGTCTCTTGATGGAGCATGCTTTACTTTTATGTTTAAATCGTCAGCGTTTACTTCTATCCAAGTTGGTAAATTTCTAAGAGACGAAGTTTTTTCTATATTTGATCTTATTAATTTTTTTAAACTATCTTTTTCTTTTATTTGAATTTGATCATTTGCTCTTAGTATTATTGAAGGTATCGTAACTCTTCTTCCATTTAATATAACAATACCGTGAGAAACTATTTGCCTTGCGTGTGCTCTTGAGATGGCAAATCCAGCTCTATATACAATATTATCAATTCTTCTCTCAAGTATTGAGAGTAAGTTGTCTCCGGTAACACCGTGGTGTTTTTTTGCCTCTTTGAAAGTATTGGTTAACTGTCTTTCGCTTACACCATAAGTAAACTTTATCTTTTGCTTTTCTATTAATTGTTTTCCATATTCTGTGATTTTAGCTTTTCTAGCTTTTCCATGCATTCCGGGAGGATGTGGCTTTTTTTTAAGGATTTTATCATATTTTGGCTGCTCAAAAATGTTAATGCCAAATCTCCTTACCAACTTGCCTTTAGCTATTTGTTTCCTATTCATCAATTCCTCACATATTAAAAATAAAACATAGCAGGGATAGGACTCGAACCTATGACCTTCGGGTTATGAGCCCGACGAGCTACCAACTGCTCTACCCTGCGTCTTACAGTTTAAAATGTTAACACAACTTTATTATAAGTGTCAATTATTTATTTATTATTAATTGAATTAGACCAAAAAATGTATATCATCTATTTCTTCATATTCTTGTTTTATTATTTTTCTAATATCTTTTGTTTTATTTATAAAACTTTGAAAGTCATTTTCTGAATTTAAATTTATTTTGATATAAAGTACAAGCTTGTTGCCTTGATTATGGAAATTAAGTGCTTTAAAGTTTATATGTAAATTTTTTAATGTATCTTTTACGCTTCTTTTAAGATCTATATTTTGTTTTGAGAGTAAATTGTTTGCGTTATTTATTATTACATTAAGTCCCTCTTTGATTATGATAAAGCCAATAAATATAGACATAATTTTGTCAAATCCGCTCCACATGTAAGTTGCAAGTAGTAAACTTAGTGTAATCCCACCATGTGAGAATATACAGTTTTTATCAGCTGAAGCTAATGCTAAGAGAAGTTGATTATTGTATCTTTTGCCTATTTGGAATTTTGTCAGATATTCTATTATTTTCACTATAAAAAAAATGAAGGGAGTCATTGGTATCCATAAGCTTTTTTTAAGGGATTTATTTGAAAATATTTCTAGTATATTTTTTTTGTCTTCTTCGTTGTGGTTGTGTGCTTGATCGTGATCGTGATCGTGTGAGTGGCCATGGTCATCTTCATATATATTATCATTTTTATTTTTCTTTTGGTGTATGTGCAGATTAAATCCAGACTCTCCCCCAAGAGTGATAAATTTATTTAATCCGGTTGTATTTAAAAATAGTGTAAAGCCTGCCATAAGTATAATTATTCCCATGATAAAAGCTATTAAGCTTTCCATTAGTTTGTGTCCATGAGGATAGTAGATGGTTTCAGGTTTGCTTGTAATTTTTAAACTAAAGTAAGTTATTGTAGACAAAACAAAGTCGGCCATGACGTGGAAAGCATCAGCAATAAGTGCAAACGAGTTAAACAGTATTCCAACAGTAAGCTTAGAAGATATTGATGCTACTTCGGTAAATATAGAGATTATTCCTATTCCCATTACAAATTTATCTTCTTCTATTTCAGATGCTAATTCTTTTTTATATTGAGAATCTTTGTTTTCAAATCCTAAGCTTAAAAGCTCTTCTTGTATTTCAGTAATTTTACATGAAATTGTTTTAAATTTATTTTTTTTGCCATAATGAATTAAATTACTAATCATTATTCTTTCTATGCCTTCTGATTTAAAATCGTCACTGATATAAAAATGAATTATTTCAATTTGATCACCTTTTGTTTTTGTTTTAAGATTTGCAATTAATTTTGAATTATTTTCAATATAAACAATGTAATTATCTTCCTTTTTTAAAGGATCCAGTTTTAAATAAGCAAATTTATGAATGTTTTTTAAGCTTATTACCTTGACCATAATTGTAACATTCTCCTAGTTATTGCATAATTTTGTTAATGTAGCATTAATGCTATATTTTATCAGTTATTAAATTCAAGCTCAATCTTGGTTTGTTAAGATAAAAGTGAGGAATATTTTATGCGGCAAGCGGATTTTTTTGTTAAAAAATGTAAAAAAATTATTTTAAATAATAATAATTTGCACAGTTTAATTGAGAATATTAAAAATATTTTTTGTGAGATTTTAAAAGAGTTTGACAGAAAGTCATTAGAGGATATATTTAATTATTATTATGAAGCTTATGATCTTAATAATAGTTTATATAGCTTTGTGGAAAAATTTATTCCAATTATTAATTTTTTATTATTTGAAAATTTGGAATATAACTTTAATTCTGATGAGAAAAAACTTATTTTAAATGTATTCGATTTATCTGCTAATACTCTTGAAAGCGACAAATTAAATAGGCTTGCATCCGCTGTAGTTTCTCTAAAGATATTAGATTAATTTAATTTTTGTGCGAAAGTTACTATTGTGTTACTCTGTGCAGCTCTTTTCGATCAAAAGGAACTTTAAGTAAATCTTTTAATGTATAAATTTTTGTTGGCATTTTATTTTCATTAAAAGATTTAGATTCTGTTATTATTATTTTTGTATCTTGATCAAAAAATTCTGCCATTACTTGTAGGCATATAGCACATGGAATAGCTTCAGGGCTTGTATTAAGTAATAAAAAATCTATTGTTTGTACACCAATTTTTGCAATCATATTTGAAATCGCACTTCTTTCTGCGCAACAAGTTGCTCCAAAGCTTGCATTCTCAACATTTGTTCCAATGAAAAATTCGTTTGTTTTAGTCTTAATGCAAACACCTACTTTGAATTTTGAATATGGAGAATATGAATTGTTTCTTGCTTTTTCTGCCATATAAAATGCTTTATCAATATCTTCTTGTTTTGGTTTTTTCACAATTGTCCTCACCTGTTATATTTTATTAGCTTTTGTGGTTTATTTTATTGAAATATTGTAATATAGTCAATGTGAAACAAGCTAAAAACTTGTTTTGCGGAGGGTTTGCGAATTTTATTATGAGAGATGTTATTAATTTTATTGAAAAGTATAATAATTTTATTATTATTGGGCACAAAGATCCTGATTTTGATTGCATAGGTTCGTCTTTAGCTTTATCGTCTTTTCTCTCAAGAATTGGTAAAAATTCTATTTTGTTAAATGAAGGTCCTTTTGCTAGAAAAGAAATAGCTCCTTTTAGGGATAAATTTTTATCTGAATGGCCTAATATTAAGCTTTCAGAGTATTCAGTTATTATTTTGGATTGCTCAATTTTAGATAGAATAGGTGATGAATTTATATTTTATGTAAAGGATATGCCTATTTTAGTAATCGATCATCATATGTCTGGTGAAAAATTAAAATGTGTAAGTTATATTGATCCTTTTGCACCCTCTACCACTTTTTTAATTGAAAAATTAATAAGAGAGTTTGGACATGATCTTACAAAAGAAGAGGCTTGGTATATTTTAGTGGGATTTTGTACTGATACTGGGTTTTTTAAATTTATTTCAAGAAGTGATCCAGAGCCTTTTGAAATGGTTGCAAGATTAGTTTCAAAAGGAATAAGTCTTAAAGAAGTTTACAGCTATATAGAAACAACTAAAAGCCTAAAATCAATAGAAACTCTTAAGTTAATGTTAAACAGTCTTGAATCTTATTGGAATGGTAAGGTTTTGTTTACATCTTTATCTTTTTCTACTTCTAGCAAAGATGGTAGCTTTAGTGGGGTTAATGAACTTTTTTATATGATTTTAAGTAATGTTGAGAATAATGAAATTTTAGGTATTTTAAAAGAAATGGAGGATGGTTCGATTACAGTTGGGCTAAGATCTAAAGATTCTTTTAATGTTGGAAAATTGGCAGAAGATTTTGGAGGCGGGGGGCATAAAAATGCTAGTGGGTTTAGAATTAAACAAGGTTCTCTAGATATCGTAAAAAATCGAATGTTAGCATATATTAAGGATAATATTTATTTATAATATTGCTTAAAGGGATATTTCCTTTTGGATCAAAATCTTTAGTGAGTGTTAAAAATCCAGATTTAAATGCTAGAGGCGTTGTTCCATAAATAATTACTATGTTTTTTATCCAATTTAATTTTTTAATATGTTGAGGGGTAAGAGATGCAATTACACTTATTTTATCTTTATATTCTTTTAAATTTTCTAAATATTTTAGGCTTCCGGGCGTTGATAAATTAAAGATGACTTGTTCAAAATTTTTAATTAATTTTTTAATTTCGTCGAGTTTTTGGAGATTAATCCCGTTTAAGGGATAATAGTTGTAATAATAAGCATATATATTTTGAAATATTTTTTTGCCTTCTGTAATCATTTTATAGTAAGGAGATATTATAAGTGTTTTTTTAGTTTTAGATATTTCTTTTTCTATTCTTACTTTTGTAATACCCCTTAATGTGTTTTGTTCAAAAAATTTTTCACCTTCTTTTGAATATATTTTCTCATCTTTATTGAAATTAGGATAAAGATCAGATTTATTTTTATTTTCTTTTAAGTATATTAATTTAATTCTTAATATTCTTTTATTAGCTTCAATAATATTATTTTTTATTTCTGAATCTTTTTTCATTAAGTTTAGCAGCATGTTGTAAGCATTTTTTTGTATATTTTCATTTAAAGATATTAAAAAAATGTCACTTTTGGTTCTAGCTATTCTTTCAATTGTATTGTAAATACTCTCATTATTGTATTTTGCTGCGGCCATCAATAGATCATCGGTAATTATTATATTATTGTATTTTAATTTCTTTCTTAGTATATTTTTAATTATTTTTGTTGAGGATGATGCGGGAATATTTTCTCCATTTGTAAGCTTTGGATATGCTAGGTGGCCTGTCATTATTACCGGGATATTTTCTTGGATTAGTATTTTATATGGCAAAAGTTCATTTAAGTTTATTTCTAGTAGATTAGAATTTATTATTGGAATATTTATATGGGAGTCAAGAGTAGTATTACCGTGTCCTGGGAAATGCTTTGCAGTAGAAATTATTCCTCCTTGTTTTTGCCCTTTGTAAAAGGCTAGAGAAAGAAGTGATACTATTTTAGGGTTATCTGAATATGTTCTTGGACCTATTGTGAAATTATTTTCGTCGCTATATATATCTACTATGGGTGCAAAATTTAAATTTATTCCTAGCCGACTTAACTCTTGTGCTATATAATACCCTGTATTATAAGAGTCTTTTGAAGACAGAGATGCTGCAATTCCAAGATTGCCAATTGTTTCTGATGTATTTGATTTTATGTGGTGTGCCAATCCTCCTTCTTGATCTGTTGCTACAAATAAAGGAATTTTAAATTTATTATTTTGAGATGTTTTTTGAGCTTTATTAATACTTTCTGTTAAGTTTTTTAAATTTTTTGCGTTCCATCCAAAAATTTTAATTCCCCCAAGGTTTTTTTGACTTATAAAATCAAGAACAAAATTTGTTATTGATTGATTTGGATAGCTTATCATAAACATTTGTCCTAGTAGCTCATGATCTTGCATTTTACTTACCATTTCATTTATTAATTTTTCTCTTTCCATTGTATCCCAAAAATCAATGGAGAAGCAGTTGTTAGCTATAAAAAGGAGAATAAGATAAAAATTTCTTTTCATTTAACCATACAAATAATAAATTTTAATATTGGTATCTATGTTTATTAGCAAATCATTTTGTATTATACTTTATAATAATGCTTTTGAATAATAACATTGACAAAGCATTGTTGAATTTATACACTTAATAAAAGTTTAAGCTGATGTAGCTCAGTTGGTTAGAGCACTCGGCTCATATCCGAGTTGTCGTGGGTTCAAGTCCCTCCATCAGCATTAGGGGTTGTAAATGGTAGTGGGAATTATTCTTGCAAATGGCTTTGAAGATATTGAGGCTATAGTCCCGATTGATATTTTAAGACGGGGCAATGTTAATATTCAAGTTATAAGCATAAATGATAACAATGTCGTGACAAGTTCAAAAGGCGTTTCTTTTTTAACAGATGATATAATATCAAACTGCAATGAGAATCGTTTTGATCTAATAATTCTCCCGGGAGGCATGCCTGGGGCTACTAATCTTTTCAATTCAAAAGAATTGGATCTAATTTTAAAAGATATGAATGCTAAGGGTAAATTTATTGCAGCTATTTGTGCTTCTCCAGTAGTAGTGCTTGCTGCTAAGGGTCTTCTAGGATTTAATAAATTTACATGTTATCCAGGTATGGAAGAGAATGTGGTTGATGGTGAGTTTGTAGATAAAAATGTTGTTAGAAGCAATAATTTTATTACTTCTAAAGGAGTTGGAACTTCATTTGAATTTGCTTTTACTCTTCTTGAAATAGTAAAGGGAAAGCAAATAATGGAAAATGTTAAAAAAGCAACTTTACTTTATGATAGTTGAATATAAAACTATTTAAAATGGTTATAATAAATAACTTAAATTTAAGTTTTAAAATTGAAAACTATAAATTTTTTGGAATTAAATTATAAATATCTTCAAGAATAGTTGATTCTTCGTTTGTTGGTATTGCTAGTATTTTTACTTTACTCTTGATGGTTGAAATTTCGGATTCTAAATTTTTGTTTTGAGCCATTTCATTTTTTTTAAGGTCTAGCTCTATTCCAATTTTTTCAAACCCTTTTAGTGAAAGATCCCTTACTTTATAATCAACAACGCCAATCCCACCCGTAAAAACTATTGCATCAACATTAAAATCAAGAATAGCAATGTAAGATCCAATATATTTTTTTATTCTATATGTCATTATCTCTACTGCAAGTTTTGATTGATATTCTCCTTCTTCAATTTTGTTCCAAATGTCTCTCATATCATTTGATTTTTCAGAAATTCCTAGTATACCGCTTTCTTTATTTAATATTTCTTCAATTTGTTTAGTTGTTTTATTTAATATGGTGCTCATCAAATTAATAATTGCTGGGTCTATATCACCACTTCTTGTTCCCATTGCAAGGCCTTCAAGTGGAGTAATTCCCATGCTTGTGTCGTAAGATTTTCCATCTTTAACGGCATTAATGCTTGCTCCATTTCCAAGATGTAATATTATTAAATTTAGATCATCTATGTTTTTATTTAAAATTTCTGAGGATCTTTTTGTTATGTACGAATAAGAAAGGCCGTGAAAGCCATATTTTCTAATATTGTGTTTTTTATACCAAGAATATGGGGTTGCATAAAGAAAAGCGTGTTCTTTTATGGTTTGATGCCATGATGTATCGAAGCATAAAACTTGTTTTGCGTGTGGTAAAATCTTAAGTATTGCCTCTATTGCGATGATTGCACTTGGGTTGTGAAGTGGAGCAAGTTCGGAAATTTGTTTTAATTCATTATAAATACTGTTGTTAAGAATTACTGAATTTTTAAAGTTTGATCCCCCATGTACAACCCGATGTCCTATTATTTTAATTTCATTGATGGTTTTAAGGATTTTAGAATTGCTGTTTAACAATATTTTAAACATTTTTTCTATTGCTTTTTGGTGATTTTCAATTCCTTTCTCAAATCTTTCTATTGTTGATCCATCAGTATTTATTATTTTTATGATTGATTTTTGCTTTTTTATTTTTTCAATAATTCCAGATATTAATTTTTTTGAATTTTCATATTGATAAATAGCAAATTTCAACGAAGAACTTCCTGTGTTTATGATTAATATTTTCATTTTTTTCCTTTTATGATTGACAAGCTATGAGCTTGTTTTTAGCAAGTTAATATTTTTATATATGTAATTCATTTTGTCAGATTTTTCAATATTTTTAAAGCTTAAAAATATTGATTTTTGATACGATGGATTTAATATTAATAAATTAGGATGCTTTTGAAGTATTTCTATTATTTTTTCCATAGGGATGCTTTCTATATTTTTATATTCTATTTCCAAAGTTTTGTTTGTTTCTTTTATTTTTATTATGTTTAATTTTTTTGCTAAAATTTTAAGTTCAGCTAACATTAATAGACTATTTATTTCTTTAGGTATTGGGCCAAAGTTGTCGTGGATTTCTGATCTTATCTTTTTACTTTCTTCTTCAGTTTGAATTTCAAAGATTTTTTTGTAGATTAGTATTTTAGTCTGTTCATTTTTTATATAATTGTCAGGAATAAAGCCACTATAGTTAATTTCAATGTCAACTTCTTCTTCTGATGATATTTTTCCCATTTTCTTTTCAATTGCCTTGTTTAACATTGTTAAATAGTAATCCAATCCAATCGATTCAATTTCTCCATGTTGTTCTCTACCAAGCAAATTTCCAACACCCCTTATTTCCATATCCTTCATTGCTATTTTAAATCCTGATCCTAAATCTGAAAATTCGGTTATTGCTCTTAGTCTTTCAATAGAGCGTTCATTGAGTTTCTCGCTATCTTGGTATAAAAAATAAGCATAAGCTTTTTTGGATCCCCTTCCAACTCTTCCTTTTAGTTGATATAATTGCGCAAGTCCAAACTTGTTTGCATTGTTAATTATTATTGTATTTGCATTTGGAATGT
The DNA here is from genome assembly GCF_014202295.1 of Borreliella afzelii. Classification (NCBI taxonomy): domain Bacteria; kingdom Pseudomonadati; phylum Spirochaetota; class Spirochaetia; order Spirochaetales; family Borreliaceae; genus Borreliella; species Borreliella afzelii. Next base: position 252,410 of record NZ_JACHGM010000001.1, on the reverse strand, counting down.
CTATCCCATTTTCAATTATTGTTGTTGCTAATAAAATTTGATACGCTTTTTTAATAAAATCGTGCATTATGTTTTCAATCTCGATTCCTGTGAGTTTTCCATGAATTATTGCAATCCTTGCATAAGGAGTTAATTTTTCAATTAGAGTTTTTAAATAATGCAACTCTTCAATATTATGATTTACTAAAAAAACTTGACCATCTCTAGATAGTTCATTTTCAATTGCATGTTTTATTAAAAGTTCACTAAACGATTCTAAATAAGCTTCTATTTTTACTCTGTTTTTAGGAGGAATTTTTAAAACGGAAATATCTCTAAGTTTAATTAGCGACATATGAAGAGACCTAGGAATTGGTGTTGCAGAAAGAGCAAGACAATCAACTGAGATTCTTATTTCTTTAAGTTTTTCTTTTTCTTTTACACCAAATCTTTGCTCTTCATCAATTATTATTAATCCTAAATTTTTGCAGGAGAATTTTTTTGAAAGAATTTTGTGTGTTCCTATTATTATATCAATTTCTCCGCTTTTCAATTCTTTTAAAATTCGTTTTTCTGAGTTGTTTTTTATAAATCTGCTTAATACTTCGATTTTGATTGGGAAGTTTTTGAATCTTTTTTTAAATGTATTGAAATGCTGTTCTGCCAGGATAGTTGTTGGGGATAGTACAACAACCTGTTTGTTTCCCATTACAGCTTTAAACGCAGCTCTCATTGCGACTTCAGTTTTTCCAAATCCAACATCTCCACAAAGAAGGCGATCCATTACTTTGAAACTCATCATATCTTCTTTAATTTCTTTTATTGCTGTTATTTGATCTGGAGTTTCATCATATGGAAATTCAGATTCAAATAACAATTGTAATTCGTTATCTTTTGGGTATTTAATACCTTTAATACTTTCTCTTTTTGAATAAAGTTCTATTAATTTTTCTGCAATCTCTTCGATTCTTTTTTTTGCATTTACTTTATTTTTTATCCATGTTTTAGAACCAATTTTATCCAATTTTATATTTTTAGGATCACTTCCAATGTATTTTTGGATTAAATTTGTTTGTTCAATTGGAATAAATAGTCTTTCTCCTTCAGCGTATTCAATCTCAATATAATCCTTTTCAAGAGAGCTTGTTTTTATTCTCTTTATTTGCCTAAATATACCAATTCCATGGTTTATATGAACTACATGACTATTTTTCTCAATCTCAATAAAAGAGGCAATAGCTTTTGTTTTTGAAGATTCAAAGGATTTGTTTATTTTTTGTTCTGTATTAAAGATGTTTGATTCAAGAATAATAGCAATTTTTTCTTCTTCTATTATTAAAGAGCTAGATATTTTTAAAACCTCAATAGATACTTTTGGTAATTCTTTGAAAATATATTTAAGTTTTTCTTTTTGTGATTCAGATTCCGCTGCAATAATAATTTTAAATCCATTTTTTAGCCAATTTTTGAATTCTTCTTTTGTAAGCATAATATTTGAAAAAAAGCTTCTCTTGCTTTCAATTTTAAATTCTATAACTTCTTTGGATTTAGAACTTTCAATTTTTGAAAATAAAACATCGCTTTTTAGATTGAAGTCTTTGGAATTTAAGAGGATTCTTTTTGGATCAATTGTATTCTTACCAGCTTCTTTTGCTTCTTTATAAAGATTTTCATATTCTTGGTGTATTTTTTCAATTTCTTTTTCGAAATTGTTAATTTCAAAGCTTACAATAGGCGTGTGTTTTTCAATCTCATCACTTAAATAAGTATTTGCTACTAGCGGATAAAACATTTCTTCTGTTTTTGTTTCTTTTTTTAAATTCAACTCTTCAAGAATCTTTTTATATTCAACAGATTTAATCTTTGTTTTTAAGTTGTTAATAACTTCATTCTTCCAAATAATTTCTTTTTTTGGAAGAATTTGGAATTCTAAAATTTCATTATCCTGTTTTAATTGGGTTAAAGGATTGAATTTTCTTATTTCTTCTATTTTGTCGAAGTTGAGTACAATTTTTATTGGGTTTTGTTCTCCAAAAGGGTATAAGTCTATAATTTCTCCTTTTATTGTAAATTCTCCTGGAATTGTTACTCTGAGTGTTTTTTCATATCCTAATGTTATAAGGGTTTTTTCAATGTCTACTGTATCAATCTTAGTATTTTTTTCAATTTTATATATATTCTTTAGTAGTGTATTTTGATTAGGTATTTTACTGAGCAATGATTTTAAGACTGTAATATATATTCCAGGATTTTTTTTATAAAAATTGATCAGGAATTTGATTCTTTCGTTAAAGATTGTACTTTTTGAGCCAATCCCCTTGTATACAAGGGGACTAAAATAGTTAAACTCAAAGATTTGACTTGTAATTACTTTTAAATCATTTTTGATTTTATCTAATGTATGCTCATCTTTAACTATTAATATTATTTTTCCGGTTTTACTATATTCTTTGATTTTTTTAATTAAAAAAGCTTTGAAAAATCCTTCATATCCTGTTAATGAAAAAAATGTATTTTGTTCTAAATATTCTTTCATTTTTTTTAAATTGGAATTATTTTGTAATATTGTTGTTAGTTCTTCATCTATATTCATTTTTTACCTTTTTGTTTAATTAATTTAGTATAATAATATACTATAGGTATTATTACTTTCTTTATATATAATGTGGTTAGGTTTTGAGGGGAGCTTATGAAAATTAGAAAATTGCTTTTTTGTATCTTTTTTACGAATATTTCTTTTGTTTTGTTTGCTGAGGATTACAAGGGCCTTGATTTTAAAATCAAGTTTTTTAATCAATCTATTTATCGTGTCAATAGTAATGTTTTTATTGAAGTTTCTCTTAGTAATTCATCTGACAGTGTTTTAACTTTAGAAATAGGTGATATTAATTCTTTTGGTTTTGATTTTGATGTTACTGATACCACCAATATTAAAGTTAAAAGACCTATTGAATATGTTAAAAGGAGATCTAAAAATGTTGCTATTCCTGTTAGAAATATGAGCTTGAGACCTAATGAAAAGTTTTCTGTAGTTATTAACTTAAATCAATTTGTTAAGTTTAGTAAAGATGGAGTTTATTTTGTTAAGGGTATTTTTTTCCCAGACATTTCAGATCCATCTAAGAAGAAAGAATCCAATATTATTACGCTTTTTTTAAATGATAGTTTTGATGAAAATCCAGGAAGTATAGATCTTGTTAATTTGTCTGAAAATCAGGATATTCAAGATGTCTTGAAAAAGAAAAAACTGTCTCCTGATGAGATTGTTAAATATTTATTAAAGGCGTTGCAGCTTGGAAAAAAAGAAAAATTCTTTTTATATCTTGATATTGAAGGATTGTTATTAAATGATAAAGGCAAGGCATACCTTTATAAACAAAAGTTATCATCTGTTCCTAATAAAAATGTAGTTGAAGAGTATAAGGAATATTTGTGGAATTCTAATAATTCAGATATTTCAAAAGCGCCAAATGAATTTTCTATTATTGAGACAAGTTATTCTGATACTGCAGGCAAGGTGATTGCTGATTTATATTTTGACGATGGGCATTTTTATATTTCCAAAAGATATACTTTTTTCTTCAAAAAATATGATTATTATTGGATAATTTATGACTACATTGTTCAAAATACTGGCATTAAGGAAAAGTAAAACGTTTTATGTTTTGCAAATTATAAAACTTATTATATTATTTTATTTTTTAATAATAAGTCCTGCTAATCTTAATGCTGATTTTGAGTATAAGGTTGGCAAAGGAGATACTCTTTTTTCAATTGCAATTAAGTATAAAGCTAAAGTAAACGATCTTAAAAGGATTAATAAACTTAATGCTGACAATATTAGAGTAGGGCAAATATTAATTATTCCAAGTGATTCTAGTTTAGATCCAAATATTACTCATAAGGTCAATCATTCTCTTAATTCGCTAGAATCTATTAAGAAGGGGGTAATTCTTTACACTGTAAAAGAGGGTGACACTATTGAGAGTGTTTCAAAGCTTGTTGGGCTAAGCCAAGAAGAGATAATAGCTTGGAATAATTTGCGATCTAAAGATCTTAAAGTTGGAATGGAGCTTGTGTTAACTGAGCCTGATTTTTTAAAGCCCTATGTAGTTAAGAAAGGCGATTCACTTTCAAAACTTTCTCAAGATTTTGATATTAGTTCTAAGGATATTTTAAAATTTAATTTTCTTAATGATGATAAATTAAAGATTGGTCAACAGCTTTTTTTAAAGAGAGCTACTAAGAATATTGATTTTCATTATGTTAAAAAAGGAGAAACCCTTGGTAGAATAGCTTATATTTATGGTGTTACTGCTAAGGATCTTGTAACTCTTAATGGTAATCGTGCTGTTAATCTTAAAGCAGGTTCATTGCTAAATGTTTTAAAGATTGTAAATGATGATTTAGAAAAGTCTGTTGAGGAAGATTTAAAAATTGAAAAAAAAACAGATAATCAGTTTATCTATCATTCAGTTGCTGTAGGGGAGACTTTGTATAGTATTGCTAGACATTACGGCGTTTTAATTGAGGATCTTAAAAATTGGAATAATTTAAGTAGCAATAATATTATGTACGATCAAAAATTGAAAATTTTTGATAAAAAACTTTTATTTGATTCTTCTATAGCTAAATCTAAAAACGATTTATATATTAAAAATAAAGTTGATTCTAGCTCTAATTCTTCTAATGAAGTTAAAACAATAGTTAATCTTCCCTCAAGTAAAAACAAAAAGCTAAATTTAAATACTTTTAGAATTACTACCAATCAAGATCTTTTTGATATTAGCTCTTTGGTTATTTTAGACTCCAAAATACCAATATTTGAGGTTGTTGGTGATTTCTATTATTGGTATAGACCAAAAAAGATAAGTCAGCCAAGTGAGTTTTATTCAGAAGATTGGCATTCTCCTTTAAATTCCTATAAAAAGGCAACTCAACTTTTCAAAAGTTTTGAAAAGTTGGTAAATTCTAGGTTTAATAAAGGATCAAGACTTAAAGATAAGTTAATAATTCTTGATCCTGGTCACGGAGGCCTTGATCCTGGAGCTATTGTTAAATCTAGAGATGGTCTTGGAAACGAAGTTTTTGTTGTTGAAGATGAATATGTGTATGATATTGCCTTAAGGCTTTATGTATACCTTAAAGAAGAGGGTGCTAATGTCGAACTTACTATTTTGGCCCCCGATCATTTGATTAGGAATAGTGTTTTTGCTAACAATACTTTTGTTAATGTTAAAAATGAGGTTTACAATGATTATGATCTAAATAAAAATGATACTGTTGATTCCTGGATAAACGGTACTCCATCAGGCCTTAAAAAAAGATTGGTTGTTGTTAAAAACATTGTTAGTAAATATAAACATATTAAAGATAAGGATATAGCCTTTTTTAGTTTGCATGCAGATAATAGTGTTGGAGCACCTAAGAGTATGGGGTTTTATTATCAAAAAGATGACGAAAAAAAATATGATATTCATTCAAAGTCTGTAGCAGAAAAAATTACAGAAGGAATGAAAAGAAGTTTTTATATTAAGGGTCAAAATCTCCATGTTTTAAGAAACAATGTAGTAATGACTAAGCTTTTAATAGAAGTTAGAAATTTAGCATTTCCAGAAGAAGCTTGGTCTATTAGATCTTCTAAGCTTAGAGATCAAGATTCCAAAATTCTTGCTAATGGGATTTTAAAAATATTAGAAAATAATTGACAAAAATTTTTAAATTTAAGATAATACTTTTAGTGTTCATTCCCCTATAGCTCAGTGGTAGAGCGGGTGGCTGTTAACCACTAGGTCGGAGGTTCAAGTCCTTCTGGGGGAGTTAATTAAAGCTAATTGTTTTTTTAGCTCTATTTTTGTTATTTTAAAGTAATTAAGTCTTTCTAAGAGTTTTTTATTATTTCCATGTCCCAAGCAAAGCTGCTTTTGTATTTTTTGTCTATTTTTTTTTGAGTTTTCTCCTATTATGCCAAGTTCTAACAAATCGCTTAGTGTTAATAAATTTTTTTGATTATCTTTAGACAAAGTTCCAACTTTTTTAAGTATTTTTATTATTTCTGTTTTATTTACTGATTCAACTTCAGTATCTTTAGTATTAAGATACGCATGTTTGATTTTATTATTTTCTCCTAGATATTTGATTATTTTTTGTCTAATAATATTTCCAGATTTATCGCTATCTGTTAAGATTATTATTCCTTTGTATTTCAAGGCTTTTTTTAGTAATTTAATAGTTTCGGTTTTTAAAGCAAATCCTTTTGTTTCTATTACTGTGCAGTCAAAAGATTCTTTTATTCTTTTAAGATCATCTTTTCCTTCAACTACAATTATTTCTTTTATTTTTTCCAATTTTAAATTCCTTTTTCAAAGAAAGCCCTTAGCAATTTAATTGCTTCTATGTGGTCAGCTATTGATACTGTTTCTCGTAGGGAGTGCATTGCCCACATTGGTGTTCCAATGTCAATAGTTTCTATTCCTGTTCTTGCATTTGAGATTGGACCAATTGTTGTGCCTGAAGGAACATTTGCTTTCATTATTATTTCTTGAATTTTAATATTATTTTCAATAGCTAAGTTTTTTAATTTTGCAAATCCCGTTGAAGTTGTTGCATATCTAAAATTGGCGCTATTTTTTACAACTACACCTTTACTTAGAGTCGCTTGATAGTTTGGATCATGTTTGAATGCATATCCTGGATGAATTCCGTGAACGCTGTCAATCGATATATTAAATGATTTGTTTGTTTTTATTAAATGCTCTTCTCTGGTTAAGTTAAGGGCAAGATCGATTCTTTCTAAAACTTCTGATAAAAAATTGGAATCAGCGCCCCTTGATGTTAAAGATCCTACTTCTTCATTATCAAAAAATACAGCTATTTTATTTTTATTATTACTTGTATGAACATAAGAGTTCATGATTGCATGGCATCCCGATTTATTATCAAGATTTTTAGAAGCTAAAAATTCTCCTTCAGTTCCTATTATTTTTGAGAGTTGTGATTCTGTGAATATTAAATCACAAGATAGAAAATTTTCATATTTTATTCCAAGTTGTTCTAAGATATTTTCTTTTATTGTTTTTTTAGTGCTGTTGATTACTGTTAAATTGTCATGAGTATTATATCCAAATCCTTCGTTAATTTGTCGGTTTAAATGGATTGCAAGGTTTGGAATAATTCCTATGTTTTCAATATTGATTAATTTTGAATTAATGTTTTCATTTTTTTTGAAATATACAATTCCTGCTAAGCTTAAGTCTCTGTCAATCCAAGTAGAAATTATTGGGCTACCATAAACTTCAATATGGTTGTAAAACATCCCACCTTTTTTTTCTGTTGCATCTATTTTTAATTTTAATCCCGGACTATCTGTGTGTGCGCTTGCTATTAGAAACGGTTCATATTTTTTTTCAACATCAATATTAAAGGCAATAAGGCTAGTTCCTTCTTTTTTTATGTAATACGATCCTGTTTCAATTTTCCATTTTTCATCAAGTTTTAATTGTTGTGCATTAAAATAATTTATTAATTTCTCTTCAATATAGTTTACTAAGTGATAAGGGGTAGGGTTATTATCTAGTAGATTTTGAAAAAATTTTGGTTCTAGTGTTTTATCGTGCACCATAGGTGTTCTCCTTTAAGTTTATTGCTTTATAGTTATATATTCTATTATAATAGTTTTTAACTGTATATTAGTTGGGAGTTTGTTATGAGAAAGTGTTTTGTCAACTTGAGTTTATTGTTTATTTTTTTTGCTTGTAGTTCTAATGTTGAAATTGAGTTAAAAGATGATATTAGCGGTATTGTTTCAATATTTATTAATGTTAATAAAGAATTTGAAAAAATTAGAAAAGAACTCTTAACAACTTTAGTGGGAGGAGAAATTGCAAATATGCCTCTTTTTCCTGTAGATGAAATAAAAAAATACTTTAAAAATGGAGAGGAAAAGCTTGGACTTAAGCTTTTGAGTATTAAAACCCAAGGAGACTCTATTAATTTGGTTGTTAAGTTTGATAATTTAATTAAAATTTTAGGTGATTATATGGAAAAATCTGATATGTCTGTGTTTAAGATAGAAAAAAAAGATGGTAAAAATATTATTGAGCTTAATATTAATTTGGAAAATGCTACTAAGAATATTAATGAAAATAAAGAATATATTAGTGATGCACTTGCGGCTCTTTTGCCATCGGATGAGATTCCCATGTCTACTGAAGAATATAAAGATGTTTTGGTTTATTTTTTATCAGATTTTACTTCGAAAGCAAATGAACTTATTGACAATTCAAAACTTAATCTTATAGTTAAGACTTCTAGAAATGTTCAAGAACAATTTGGATTTAAACAGATTAACTCAAACACACTAAAGTTTGAGATAGACATGCTTAAAGGATTGAGTCTTGAAACACCAATAAAACTTAGATTAGTTTATTGACAGAAATTCAAGAATATAAACTTAAGTTTATATTCTTGAATTATATTCTTTTTTAAAAATTCCTATTAAGACAGCTGTTATAATTGATCCTGTTAAGATAGATATTATCCACATTAATGGGTTTACTACTATCGGTAGAATAAATATCCCGCCATGCGGTGCCATAACTTCTACTTTGAAAAGTGCAGAAATAAATCCTCCTACAGATGAGCCTAGTATGCATGCAGGTATTACTTTTAAAGGATCTGACGCTGCGAATGGAATTACCCCTTCTGTAATAAAGCATGCTCCTAAAAAATAGCAAACTTTGCCGGATTCCCTTTCTTCTTTTGAAAATTTGTTTTTAAATAAACTTGTAGCAAGGGCAATTCCTATAGGAGGTACAATTCCACCTGTCATTATGCTTGCGTGAGGAATATAATTTTTTGCAGTTATCATTGCAATTCCAAATGCGTATGCAGCTTTATTTACAGGTCCTCCCATATCTATTGCCATCATTCCTCCAAGTAAAGCTCCAAGTATTGCCATATTGGTTCCGCTAAGTTGATTTAGTATATCTGTTATTGATTTATTAATAAATGATATTGGACTAAGCATTACATATATTAAAATTCCTGAAATTATGACTGATAAAAAAGGATAAGTTAATACTGGATTTATTCCTCTGAAATTGCTGGGAATGATTTTGTCAGATATTTTTTTTACAATTAATGTAACGTATCCTGAAATAAATCCCGCTAAGATGCCTCCTAGAAATCCTGCATTTCCGTTGTTCATCATTAATCCTGTAATCATTCCAGGTGCAAGGCCCGGTCTTTCTGCTATGCTAAATGAAATATAGCCAGCAAGTATTGGGATCATTAAAGCAAATGCGCTTCCACCGCCGATTTGCATCAGAATATCTGCTATTTTGTTGTAGCTTGGGTCGTTTATATCAAATGCTTTTATTCCAAACATAAACGATATTGCTATTATTATTCCTCCTGAAACTACAAATGGAAGCATAAATGAAACTCCATTCATTAAGTGTTTGTAGATTCCTATTTTTTGGGTTTGTTTAGGTTTTTCGGCGGTTGTGTTTATGTCGCTTTTTTTATAAATTTGTGCTTCGTTTTTAAGAATCGTTTGAATAAGCTCTTTTGCTTTATGTATGCCGTCTTTTACGCCTACTTCGATTAAGGGTTTTCCGCTAAATCTTTCTTTGTTGATAGTTTTCCCAGATGCGATAATGATTCCTTTTGCATTTTTTATTTCTTCTTCTGTTATTGGATTTTCGGTTCCACTAGATCCATTTGTTTCTACTTTTATGTTTACGTTTAATTCCAAAGCTGCTTTTTTCAGGCTTTCTGCTGCCATATAAGTGTGAGCTATTCCCACAGGACATGCTGTTACCGCAAGAATGAAATCTTTTTTTGTACTTAAATTACTAGATTCATTTATATTGCCACTATTCATAATTATTTCTAAAAATCTATCTTCATTATTTGTGTTCATAAGTTCATGTCTTAACAAGTTGTTGCTAAAAGTATTGCTTAGGTATGATATAGCTTTTATGTGTGCGTTGCTGGGAGTTTCTTCGGGGAGAGCCATCATGAAAAACAGTTTTGAAAGTTTTTGATCAGAAGAGTTGAAATCAAATCCATTACCATTAATTCTTAAAATAGCAATTCCGTGTTTTTTAATGAAATCACCTTTTGCATGAGGCATAGCTATATGTTCTTCAATGCCTGTCCCGTTAATTTCTTCTCTTTTTTTAATTTCTTTTATGAATGCTTCCATGTCATTTAAGTATCCATTTTCATTGAGCATGCTAGCCATTTTTCTAATTACATCTTCTTTGCTAGTTGCATTGTAATTTAAAGTAATCAAGTTTTTTGAAAATAAATTTTGCATAATAATCACCTTTATATATTATATAGTGTATATATATTTATTAAATTTTACATTTATTTAATTAATTTTATCAATTAAAGGAGATTATCTTGATATATACTCTAACACTTAATCCTTCTGTGGATTATAAAATAATTTTAAAAGAATTTCAGGAAGAAAGTCTTAATTATGCTTTGAATAACAATTTCTTTGCTGGTGGTAAGGGAATAAATGTAAGTACTGTTCTTAAAAATTTAGGAAAGTCCAGTACGGCTCTTGGATTTTTGGGGGGGTTTACGGGCGATTATATAAGATCTTCTCTTGATTCTAAGAATATAAAAAACGATTTTATTAAAATAAAATATGATACAAGATTAAATATTAAAATGATAGCAAATGGCAGAGAAACAGAAATTAATGCCAATTCTCCAGATATTTCTGAGAATGAATTTGAACTTTTGAAAGATAGGCTTAAAAGTTTAACAAATAATAGTATATTGGTGATGTCAGGGAGTGTTCCTGCATCTCTTGGCGAGGATGCATACAACGAAATATCTAATAGCATTTCTAATGATGTTAAGCTTATTATTGATACTAGTGGAAAACCTTTAAAAAAAATTCTTAGATTAAATCCCTTTTTAATAAAGCCTAATATTTATGAACTTGAGGATCTTGTTAATGCTAAATTTAATTCTACAAAAGAATTGATTAAAATCGGGAAAAATCTTGTAGAAAGTGGGGTGCAAAATATGATAATTTCTATGGGAAGTGACGGAGCTATGTTTATTGGTAGTCAAAATGTTGCTTTTAGGGCTTTTGTTCCAAAGATTAACTCTATTAGTACCATTGGGGCAGGAGACTCTGTGATTGCAGGATTTGTGTATGCTTTTGATAATGGAAATACTTTGAAAGATTCATTCAAATTTGGTGTTGCAGCTGGTACAGCTACGGCATTAAAAGGTAATCTTTGTGATTTTCAAGATGTTAAAAAGATGCTTTGTGAGATTAGGGTTGAGGACATTTGTAATATTTGATTTTTAAACTTTACTGTAGCTTTTAAAAAGCTACAGTAATTAGTTTGCTTAAATTTTCAAATTTTTTAATTTATACAATTTATGTGTTGCTAGAGCTAATCCTATAACTGCCAACAATGCAAGTGTAGCTATGCTTACAAATGAGCCTGTTGTATTTGATTGTGTGATTTTTGCAGCGATTTCTGTAGTTTTTTCATCGCAAATACAGTTAACATATCCACATATTGGGCAGATCTCTTCTACTCCAAATTGGCTTAGGTTTCCATTTGAATTTATATTTTCTTTTGTTATTGTGTTGGTTTGTGCAAAAACAGATGTTGAAATCAATAATAAAGTAGTGAAAAATAAGTATTTTTTTAGATTCATTTAACCTTCTCCTTATAGGTTTTATTTTTTTGAATTATTTAAATTATAACTTTTAAATTAAATATTTGTAATTTTTTATTATTCAAAACTCGTTAGAGCATCAATAAATTCTTTAAGAAAAACTTTTGATATAATAAAATAAAAGTTGGCATCGGGAGCGACGGGTCTCGAACCCGCGACCTCCTGCGTGACAGGCAGGCGTTCTAACCATCTGAACTACGCCCCCAAAGTCATTCTTTTTAAAGATTATAGTAGTTTTTAATTTATTTGTCAATTTCTTTAAATGAGTTTAAGTGTTCTAGTATTTTTGAATCTCTTTCGCAAGATTTTTTGCTTAGCTTAAGAATAGTCTCTTTATTAGAAATTATTTCTAAGCTATCTTTAGCTCTTGTTATTGCAGTATACATAAGTTCTTTTGTTAAAAAAGGGTTATTTTCTAATATTACTTTTATATGTTTATATTCAGATCCTTGGCTTTTGTGTATTGTTGTAGCAAAGCTGAATTCATAATTTGTTAGTAAATCTAGATTTATTTTTTTATATTTTTCATCTTTTCTTTGGAATAAAGCATAAAATTTAGAATTTTCATTAAAAATGACACCCCGTTCTCCATTAAATAATTTATTTTTATAGTCAGTTTTAGTTATCATTATTATTTGCCCAATAAAGTTTCCATAGATCTTTTTTAGGTAAGTTTTTATTATTTCATTTAGTGTTTTAGTTCCAAATTTTCCAAAATTTTTTGAACTTAAAATTATATTTTCAAGTAAAGTTTCAAGTATTGTTTCAATTTTTGAATCTTTTAGTAATTTAAGATTAAAAGTGGATATTTTTCCATATAAGTTGTTTGCATATTCTATTAGATCTTTTTTTAAATTTATTTTTTCTATTTCTTTTAATTGAATATTTTTATTGTTATTAATGTATTTGCAAATTAAGGTGATATCTTCTTTGTATATGGCTTTTGAGAGCAAGTTTATTTCTTTGTTGCTCCTGAAATTTTCTTTAAGATCTACTACATTATCTTTGTTTATATTTTCTATTCCTAGAAGACTTGAATATACATTTCCTTCATTTACCGATGGAAGTTGATTTTTATCTCCTACCATTATTAATTTAGTAGTTATTGGTGTTGCTTTTAATAGCTTTAAAAAAGTATATGCGTCTACCATTGAAGCTTCGTCAATTATTATTACGTCAAAATTTAGTTGATTTTCTTCATCATATAGATTTTTTTTGTTTATAAATTTGATTCCCAATAGTTTTTGGATTGTATTGCATTCTATTTCTAAATTTTCGAATGAATAATCGATACTTGCTTGTAGTCTTAAGCTGGCTTTTCCTGTAGGTGCTCCAATTGCTACTATTCTTTTTTTTTTATTGTTTAATGTTTTGTTAATTGCCTTTAAGATATAGTTAATAGTTGTAGTTTTGCCTGTTCCAGGGCCCCCGCTTAATAGAAAAAAGTTGCTTTTTAATGCCTTTCTCACGGATGTGATTTGATCTTTATTTAAATTATTGGTGTTCAAATTTGATATTATATTTTGTATTTCGGTGTCATTTAATTCACTTTTATTGTTTTCTAATCTTTTTATAATTTGTTTTATTAAATCTTCTTCTTCTCTATAGTTTTTTTGAGTATAAATGTAGATATTGTTTTCCAGGATTAGGGGAGTTGTAATTTTAAACTTATTAAATTCCATTAGTATGTTGCTTTTTTTCAAAAGCGAGACTATATCTTTAATAGTTTCTAGATTCCCAAATATTTCTAAACTTTTTAGCATTTTTATTAATTTGTTATAACCTTTATTGGTTTTTTCTAGGTTATCTTTTGTGAATGTTATTGTATTTTGAATGTCTTTTGCTAATAGATTTATATTAGCTCTTAAGTGGCCTTTGTCAAAGTAGTTAAATAAAAATATTAAAAATATTACAATGTTTTCATTGTTTATGGACTTTGCAAGTGTTTGTGCTTTATAGTAATTTTTTTTATTGATATTTAAAAGTTCAATTATTTCATAAAGCTTAAGTTCAGGAGTTAAGAATTTTTTGTTTTTATCTTTTAAAAATTCTCTTAATACTAAAAAATCTCTCATAAGTGCCTTTTAATACTTAATTCTAGGATAATTTCATCTAAGTTCACATCATTAAATTTGGGAAGATCAAAATAAATGCCATTTTCAAATTTTGATTGCAAGCAGTCAATATTATCTTTAAATGCTCTTGTAAAAAGATATATTATTCCACCAAATTTTTGATCATATTCTCTTTTAGTTTTAAATAATATTTTTTTTATTCCAAGTGCATATATTTTATATTGCAAATCATAATATTCTTTTTTTATTATATTTTCTAAATTTGTTATATTATAATCATCTTTATCTTTTCCAAGATAGTTTGTTTTGTAATCCAGGATATATATTTTATTATTAGCTTTAAATATGAGATCTACTATTCCTTTTAAATATCCATCGCTTAGTTTTATGTGAAGATCTTCAAAGTGCTTGTTAAAAAGATTTTTTTGTTTTTGAAATTTAGGATTTATTTTGATTAAAAATTCCATTTCTTTTTGTAATTCTTCAATATCGCACAGACGAGCATTAATTGCTCTTATATTATAAGTTAGTATATTATAAATCATTTTAGTTAATGAATTTTGTATTTCTATTGTATTAAGATTTGAGTTAATTTTTTGTATTTGTTTTTCAATAATTTTAATGTTATTTTTTTTAAAATTATCAAATGTATCTTTTGCTGTACTAAAAATTATTTCCTCCATTGCGGCATGCAAAATGTTTCCACTATCTTTTCCTTTAGGCAGAGTCTCTTCTAATGTAGGGTCGTAATCATCAAGATCTGTTTCTTTTTCATAGTTGGTGTTTTTAAAATCATAGTTTTCGTAAAATGTTGTATGATGAGCTTGTGCTGTTAAGCTTGAAAAACTAGATGTATATTCTTTTTTAAACATGTTTTTAATTATTGGTTTTGGTGGAATTAATTTCGTATTTGTATTTGTATTGTTCTTTTTTTTATTGAATTTCTTTTGGCTAATAAATTCATATATGTTAAAGTCATGTTTGATGCCATCAATAGTAAAAATTTTTGCTATTTCTAATAATTTGCTAGTTATGCTATTTGTTTTTGTAATAAAAAGAGCAAATTTAGCTCTTGTTGCCCCCACATAAAATATATTTTTTTCTTCACTTAATATTTTTAGTCTTGCATATTTTTTGTTTTCTTCCAATTTAAAAAAATCATATTCAATTTTTCCGTTTTGATAAAATTTGTAAAAACAATTTTTTTTTGAAAAAATATTGCTATTTTCTATTGGAGATGTATTTATTAAGAATACGATATTTATACTAAGCCCTTTTGATTTGTGTATTGTCATCAGTTCTATAGATTCATTGTCATTATTTATATTATTGATTCTTTCTTCTATTTCTTCAGGTTCTTCGTTTATTATTAGGCTTTCTAAAGTAGAGATTAGAGATTGTATGTTTTGTTCTTTATGATATATTTTAGATATGATCTCAAGTACTGTTTCATAGGTTTTTAAATTTTCAAGCTTGCCTTCTTTAATAAGAAGACCTTTGTAATTTATTTTATTTTCTGCCCATTTAATAATTTTTTGATCGTTGGTGCTATTTGCAATTTTGATCCACAAGTTTTTTTCGAGTGTGATTTTGTTAATTGCATTTATTAATGTTATTTCATTTTTTTCAAGCAAAGCTGTTATATTTTCAATAAATTCTTCTATAAGGTGAATTTTGTCTTGTTTGATTAAAATTCTTTGCAAATTCCATGGTACATTTAGTATTTTACTGTTTAGAATATAATTTAAGGCTTTAAAATTTTGTTTTCGGTCTAAGCACTTAAGAATATAGAAAATTTCGCTAAATTCTTTGGTTTTTAAAAATTTTTCTTGAGTTTTGTTTGTTTGGATTAGCTCTTTTTTTAATGCTTTATCTATTAAATTGATTTCATTTTTTCCTCTACAAAGTACTTTAATGTCTTGCATTTTAATATTTCTAATCTTATTGTTTTCAGTAATTGTTCCATATGTAAGCAAGTATTTTATTGTCAATGCTGTTTTTTGGTAAATGTCTTCTTCGTTTTCGGTATTTGTAGTTATTATATTGATTCCTTCTATTTCTTGTCCGTTTATGAAAATGTTGTTATTGTCATTTTTTTGATTTGGAAGTGAATTGGTAAATTCAATTTTTTCAATATCATGGACTATTGTATTATTGTATATATTATCAAAAATTCTATTGAAAGGGTTGATGAGCTTTTTACTTGATCTATGATTTGTTTTTAATACAATTCTAGCATCTGAGTTAATTTTATTTTTTATTTCTTTGTTATAAAATGAAATGTCTGCTTTTCTAAAGGAATATATTATCTGTTTGGGGTCAGCTATGAATATCAATTTTATTCCTGCTGTTTTTAATATTTTAAATATTTCGATTTGGGTTAAGCTTAAGTCTTGTGCCTCATCAATCAAAATAATTTTGTATCGATTTTTGATTGCATTTAGAAGCTTTTTGTCTTCTGATTTTAAGTAATTTTTTAAATTTGAAATTATGTAATTTTGGTCTATTGTGTTTGTGGATTTAATAATTTTTTCTAGTTTTTTTTCTATGTACTTTAGTATTTTGTATTCAACTTTTAAAATAACATATTGCTTTAAATTATTTCTATTTTTATTTCTATTGTCTTCTGATTTGTATTTTTCATGTTTAATATTAATTCCTAAATGGATTAAATCATTTTTAATCTTAAGTTCTTTAGGTGATAATTTGGTATTTTTTTTAATTTCTTTTTCTATTAGGGTTGAAAAAAATTTATTTTTTAATAATGTTTCTGCTATTTTGAATATGTCGTTTTCTTTAGAATATTCTATTTCAAGTTTGCCAGTTTGAATATGTTTATTATAAAAATTTAATATTTCATCTGCTGTCATTTCATCTAAGTTTTCTATTATTTTGTTGTAATCTTTGATCAATTCTTCCTTTTTAAGAAGAATGTTTTCAAATGGTGTTTGGGTTTTAAGCCAGTCTCCAAGTTCTTGAGTTGTGTCTCTTTCGTAAGCTTTTTTTATTTTTAAAACAATTTCTTCTGTTTTTTTAGCATCAGATTTAAATACTTTGAGTTCATAGTCTTTAATATCAAGAGCTTGAATCAAGCTGTCTGATTTTCTTAAAAAGTCATAAACTATCTCATCTATTTCTTTTGAAAATTTTTCTTTAGGTTTATATTTGGAATAATTTTCTGTTTCAATTTGAAAATTATTTAAGGCATGTAATGAAAATTTATTGATTGTTGATATAAAGAGTTTTTTTGATTGCTCATAAGCTTTTTTTAAAATTTCATTTGTTTTTGAGTTAAAATAAGCATTTTCTATTGCTTTTAGTATTCTTGCATGCATTTCTTCTGTGGCTTTTTTTGTAAAAGTTAATACCAAGATTTCATTTATAGAGTAAAGTTTGGTTTTCATTAAATTGATAACTAAATTTTCAAGTATATAAGTTTTGCCAGTGCCTGCCGATGCTTCTATTAATATCTTTGAGTTATTTTGAATTTTTTCTAGGATTTTGTCCATGAATTTTAATTTTTTGTCCTTGCAAATTTAATATAAAATTTTTCTATTAATGTTAGTAAATTTTTGTCTAGCTTGAAATCATGAGTGTCTTTAAATCTGTTGTAATAGTCACAAAGCGTTATTTCGCTACTTTTTAAAAATCTCTCGTGTGCTTTGCTTGTGAAATAAGCTTTGGGAGGATTTTTTATTTGCATTTTTATGAAATTCTCAAAACAATTTGAAAAATTATTTTGATTTATTTTTGATAAAATTTTAATTATCAAGCTTTGGTAAATTGGAGTTGGATAGCTTGATATGTATGCAAATTGCATAAGTATATTTTTAATGTCATCAATTATTATTTCTTTATGGTGATACCAAATAGTTGTTTTTGCAGATAAGCTTTCAAGATCAATTCTTATTTCTGTTAATGAATTGAAATTTTGTATTTCTTTTTTTATTAGTAGTCCTGTTATATATAAATCTATTTCATTTTTTATTTTATCTGGAATGCTACAATAGTCTTTTTTTACAAAATTTAAATAAAAGTAATCGTTTTCGATTTTATATACATTCTCAATATCTTTTTTTAATTCAAATTCTATAATTTTTTTTTGAAAATTTAGTTTTATTGTTTGACAAAATTTAATTTTGGTTTTTACCATTATTGGAAGATTTTTTAAGCTTTTAGCAGCGTTATGTTTTAATTTATTTATCTTTTTAAAAATATCATTCACGGTTGTTTTTTGATCTATGTTGAAAGGAATGCTTCCTTGTTGTATTTCATATCTAATATGGTTTTTAATAATTTCTATTGCTTCATTTGTATCATTTTTTTTCCCCATTATGTATTCATGTAATAGTGTTGAATTTTTTATAAGTCTGTAAATAATCTCAATAGTGTTGAAAATTTGTTCTTCTTGTTTTTCTTTGATTTCATTTTCTAATCTTATGTCTTGTATTTTAACGTTTAAAGTTTTTTCATAAAAATGTTTATAAGGATTGGAAAGGGCGTTTTTTAATTCGTATAAATTCAGCTTAATTGGGCTTTCTAGTTGAATTTTATTTTGCTTAAACTTAATTGGTTTAGAATTTTGTAGTATTTTTGCGATATTAAAAGCTTCTAAATCATAATTTATTAAATAATTCTCTTTTACATCTTTAAAATAAACTAGGTCATGATTTTCATTTGGATGCTTTTCTATTTGAAAATTTTTTTCATACTTTTGTATGTGATCAAGTATTTTGTTTATTGTTTTTGATGTATTAATTTCTGGGCTTAGATTGTCTTGAAATGAATAGTAAAGATAAAATTTTTCTGTTGTTGCAAAAATTAAATTAAAAAGAATTGCGATTGCTTCTTTTTCGGTGTTCTCATATTCATAGTATTCATTTAACAAATTCATATTATCATAATTTATCTTAGAGTTGAATTTTTGAAATCCCAAAAAATGAATTTCTTTTTTTTGAAGATATTCCATTTCTTTGTAATCGGCAATCAATATTCCATTTTTTTTATACATTATTCCGTATTTTTCTTTTTCAAGACTTTCTTCAAACATAATCTTAAAAAGAGAAAATTCAATTTTTATTTCATTAATTTCTTTTAAATAGTTTTTGTAAAGATTGTCATTTAAATCTTTGGGAAAATTTTTAAAGGATTTTATTTTATTTCGTAAATATTCATCAGTTGTATTAAATTCTTCAAGATCAATGTATTTTTGAATAAAAATTTCTATTATTTCTGCCCATTCATATACTTTATATGATTTATTTTTAAAATAGTTTATATCTTCATACAAACTTTTTACTATTGTTATAAGTTTAATTATTGATTCTTGATCTTGAAATCTTATGCTTTCTTTTTGAATTTCCTCTTCGTATTTTTCATCAAATATTTCAGACATTAAAAATCGGTTAAATCCGTCTTCCCATGAGTTTAAAAAGTTTTGATCATACTTTAGACTTTCTTTGTGGGTGTTGTTTGCACCAAAGTTAATGTTCATTGCATCGCTAAATTCTATTAAATAGTTTAATTCAGATGTTGATATATTAAATTTTTTCATTACTTTGTTGTTACTTAACAGGGTAAATACTTCTTTTTTGCTGAAATTACTAATTGTTTCGTTTTTTGATATAAAAAGATCCATTAGCCTTTTTAAGGCTATTATACTTTCTCCTTTTGACAAATTGTTATGGCATAGAGTGCTATATTCAATTTCATATTTATTTAGACACTCTTCTATATATGGTAAATATTCATTAAATGTTTCTTGCAAACAAGTTATTGCTATTTCGCTTAATTTCAGGTTATTTTTTTGTATTGAGTGTACTATTTGATTTACTAAAATTTCTACTTCACGTTTTTGATTTTTAGCTTCTATTATTTTAAAGCTATCGTCTAATTTTGAAATCGGAGTTTTTGCTATAATGCTATTTTTAATGCTTGTTAAAAAATTTGTACCTTCAAATAATTCAATATCTACTTTTTCTAAAGCCTGGTATTTTATTGGATTGATTTTTGTTTTTGTTAACAATAATTCTTCAACAAGAGTAGATTTATAGTTGAGCAAATCTTCAAAAATCAACACATGCACTTCAAAATCAAAAATTTTTTCTAAAGAATTAAGAATTTTTTTCTCAATCTCTTTATTATTGCCAATAAATATTATTTTTTTAATTTCAATTTCTATATTTTTTGTTGGTTTTTCCTGAATTATTTTTTCATGTAAGTTTAAAATATTTTTTTGCTTTTCAAAGAGTTTGTTAAATAGTTCTTTTTGCATATTCTCGTAAGGCTTTAAATTTTCTTCTTGGCATAAGAATCTATTGTCTTTCCAAGTTTCAATTAATTTTGAAAATTTTGAGTAATAATGGTGGAATAAATCTATTATTTTTGATGCAAAAAAGTACCTATTCTTTGTTGATTTAAAATCTTTTATGTATTTTAGCTTTTCAGCTTTCAATATGTTATATAAAATGAATTTTTCTGTTTCCAAGTAAAATGAAAAAGTGTTCTTTTCTATGTATTTTTTTATGTTAGGATTTTTTAAAGAAATTTCATATATACTTTTTACAGCATTTTTTTTAATATTTAGATTATAAGAAATTCCATTTAGTCTTGCTATAGTTTTTTTAATTTCTTCTTTTAAGAGAT
Source organism: Borreliella afzelii (assembly GCF_014202295.1). Taxonomy (NCBI): domain Bacteria; kingdom Pseudomonadati; phylum Spirochaetota; class Spirochaetia; order Spirochaetales; family Borreliaceae; genus Borreliella; species Borreliella afzelii. Next base: position 231,987 of record NZ_JACHGM010000001.1, on the reverse strand, counting down.
CGTTTTTTACTATAATGAGTGTTTCTTTTTTAAAGATATTATCGTTTTGAGTTAATTTCTTAATTTTATTATAAATTTTATTTATTTTGTTAGTTTTATATATATTCACAGATTAATTGCTTTTATTATCTTTTGTGAGCTTGTTTCTTAATTTTCTTAAGTTTTTACTGATGCTCACTTTATATATGTGAGGATTAATTATTCTTCTGTATGTATGTTCAAGCTTGCTTAAGTCAAGCTTAGCTTTATTCCTAATTTTATTTAAACTAGATTCATAGCCTTTGTGAAGTGTTCCATTTTCTAAGACAGTGTTAATCAAAAATTCAAAATCGTCATATTGCTTGATGATTTTAGAAACGTTATCTTGTATTGGATGAAAAATGGTAAATTCTTTTCTTGAATTTAGATGATCTTTTATTTTATCTTTTTCTTCTTTTAAAAATATAAAATCAAAGATCATTTGACCTTTTAAATAAATTCTTGCAACTTCTTTTTGTGCAGGTAATGTTGATTTTTCTGCGTTATTTGATATTTTTATTTTTGGTATAAATTTTCCATTTTTTTCTATAGAAATCATTTTATATACTCCTGAAAGATTTGGATCTCCTTTTGCTGTAACTAAATTTGTTCCAACGCCCCAAATATCAATTGGAGCATTTATTGAATTTAAGTACATGATAATATTTTCATCAAGCTCATTAGATGCAATAATTTTTACGTGACTTAAGCCATTTTGGTTTAATTCTTTTCTTATTGCTTTACTTAAATATTCAAGATCTCCGCTGTCAATTCTTATTGAAAAATTGTTTTTTTCCTCTTGTTTGAATTCCTTGAATATTTTAATAGCATTTTTTAATCCACTGTTAAGTGTGTCGTAAGTATCAATTAATAAACTTACTTTGTTTGGATATGTTTTTGCATATTCTCTGAATGCTTGCTCTTCGTTTTCAAAACTCATTACCCAACTATGAGCCATTGTTCCTGTGATTGGTATATTGTACTTATATCCAGCAAGCATATTGCTTGTAAAATCTGCTCCTCCTATGTAGGCAGCTTTGCTAGCAGAGAGTGCTCCATTTATTCCTTGTGCTCTTCTTAACCCAAGTTCTGCTAAAATTTTTGCACCCGATTCTTTTATTCTTGCGGTTTTTGTTGCTATTAAACTTTCAAAGTTTATTATATTTAAAACTAGTCCTTCTATTAATAGCAATTCTATTAAATGCCCTTCAATCACAACTACTGGTGTGTAGGGGAAAACTAGGCGACCTTCTTCTATTGAGCTTATTTTTATGTTTAGTTTAAATTCTCTGAGAAAGTTTAAAAATTGTTTATCCAATATATTCAAGCTTTTTAAATATTTAAGTTCATTTTCATTAAAACGAATATTTTTTAATTCATTAATTAATGAATGTATCCCAGCTAGAACAATATAGCCATTTTTAAACGGTGTTTTTCTAAAAAAAACTTCAAATTTTGCTTTAGGATTAATGCCTTTTGTAAAATAAGCATTCATCATTGAAATTTCATAAAAATCTGTAAATAGTGATAGATTTTTCATTCTCCTTATTATATACTAATTTTGTTTGTAAAAAAATGGTATTTAATTTGAGCTTAATTTTTATTTATTTGTTCATATTTATGGATATATTTTTGTAATATATAATAAGTTGATCAGATTGGACCAGATTATATGAAAGAAAGAAGCGTTTCTAATTTTGATATTGTAATTTTTGGAGTTACCGGGAATTTGTCTAGAAAAAAACTTATTCCCTCACTTTTTAATTTGTTTAAAAATAAATGTATTAGCAATTTTAGGGTTATTGGTTTTTCTCGCAAAGTCTTTACAGATAAAGAATTTAGATTATATATTAAAGATTCTTTGTGGCAGGAAGAGACCGATTCTTTGATTGAAATTTTTTTAAATTTCTTTATTTATGTATTTGGTGATTTTAATGAAAAGGAGCCTTATATAAAATTATTTAAATTTTTAGATAAAAATCGAGAGACAATATATTATCTTTCGACTTCTCCTACATTTTATGGACCAATAATTAATCATCTGAAAAAGTGTTTTTTAACTGAAGAATTGACTTTGTCAAAAATAGTTCTTGAGAAGCCCTTTGGTTCTAGTCTTGAGACAGCTAAAAAATTAAATAGCTTGCTTTATTCTGCTTTTAGAGAAGATCAAATTTATAGAATAGATCACTATTTAGGTAAAGAAACGGTTCAAAATATTTTTACATTTAGATTTGGCAATTCTATTTTTGAAAATATTTGGAATAATCGTTATGTAGATTTTATTCAGATTACGGTGGCAGAAGAATTAGGTCTTGATGGAAGAGCGGAGTATTACGATTCTGTTGGAGCTTTAAAGGATATGGTTCAAAATCATATTTTACAATTGTTAAGTCTTGTTGCAATGGAATCTCCTATTAAATTTGATTCTGAGTTTATTCATGATGAGAAAGTAAAAGTTTTAAAAAGTTTGAGGAAAATTAGCAAAGAGGATATTAAGAATTGCATTGTTAAGGGGCAATATATAGGCTCACAGGTTCAAGGAGTTTTTAAAAAAGGCTATAAAGATGAATCAGAATCTTTGGAAAATTCAAATACTGAAACTTATTTAGCTATGAAAGTGTTTATTAATAATTGGCGCTGGTCTGGTGTTCCTTTTTATCTTAGGACTGGCAAAGGTCTTGCTAGGAAATTTTCAGAAATATATATTCAATTTAAAAAACCAAGCTTTACTCTTTTTAATAATAGTTCTGTTGATTTTTCCAATGCTTTAATATTTAGGATTCAACCAAGAGATGGGATTGAAATTAAATTTAATACCAAGAAACCCGGATATAATTATGAAATTCAAACTGCTAATATGGAGTTTTCATATCACGGGACATTTAAAAGATTGTTTGATGAGGCTTATGAGCGTTTATTGTTAGACGCTTTTTTAGGGGATGGTACTTTGTATGCTACAAGTGATGAGATTGAAAGTTCTTGGGAGTTTGTTTCAGATATTGCAAATAAATGGGCAGATATTGAAATTTGTAATTATTTTTATGGATCTGAAGGTCCAAAAGAGATAGATTCTATTTTAGAAAAAGATCATTTTTGGCGGAGAATTTAATTTTCCAGGTTTTTAAAAAGACAAATAATTTAAAATTTTTTATAGAATTTATTTCTATTCATTTTTAACGCTTATCTTATTTGTAATTTAACATCTAGCTTTATTAGATTTTTATTTCTTACAACTTAGTAATAAAATTTTTGATAAATTTTATTTTTCTTTTTAAATATTTAAAGGGAATTAGTGATTTTTGTCTTTGGGTTGACTGTAAATTTATGTATCGATTAATAATTTGCGTTATTATTTAAAAAATATAAGTAATCTTTTTTGAAAAGCAGTGCTTATATTTAAAGGATGTATATGGAAAATATTGAAGTAAGAGTTCATCCAAATTTTTTTGGACTCGTTCCCTTTTTTGTTTTTATTATTATGTATTTAGGCACAGGGATTTATTTAGGGGTTCTTGGTGTAGAAATGGCCTTTTATCAACTGCCAGCTAGCGTTGCAATGTTTTTCGCTTCTATTGTTTGTTTTTTGTTGTTTAAAGGAAAATTTTCCGATAAAATTCACATATTTATTAAAGGGGCTGCTCAGTACGACATTATACTAATGTGTCTTATTTTTATGCTTTCAGGAGCTTTCTCTTCTCTTTGCAGAGAAATAGGTTGTGTTGAAACTGTAGCAAATTTGGGGATTAAATATATTAATCCCAATTGGATTGTTTCGGGTATATTTTTTATAACCTGTTTTCTTTCTTTTTCTGCGGGTACTTCTGTTGGATCTATTGTTGCAATTGCTCCTATTGCTTTTAATATTGCTGTTAAAAGCAATATTAATCCAAATTTAATAGCAGCATCTGTAATGTGTGGAGCTATGTTTGGAGACAATCTTTCTTTAATATCAGATACAACTATTGTTTCTAGTCGAACTCAAGGCAGTAGTATCTTAGATGTTTTTATTAGTAGTAGTTTTTATGCTTTTCCATCTGCTATACTAACTTTTTTTTCTTTTTTCTTTCTTTCTGGAAATTTGCTTAATACTACGAACTTTTCATATGAAGGTTCAATAGATTTGTTGAAAACGGTGCCTTATTTAATAATTATATTTTTTTCTTTGGCTAGAATGAATGTTTTTTTAGTTCTTTTTTCAGGTATTTTTTCTATATGTCTTATTAGTGTTTTGTATGGTGATTTATATTTTCTAGATGTAATGAAAAACATTAATAAAGGGTTTTTAAATATGGCAGATTTAATTTTTCTCTCAATTTTAACAGGGGGAGTTTCTTTTGCTACGATTCATAATGGAGGTTTCAAATGGTTGCTTATTAAATTGAAATCTTTGATTAGGGGAAAAAGTTCAGCTGAATTTTCTATTGGGGCTTTTGTTTCAATAGTTGACGTTTTTCTTGCTAATAATACAATTGCCATACTTATTTGCGGTAAAGTAGCAAAAAAGATAGCTTTTGAAAATAACATTAGCTTTCAAAGAAGTGCTTCTATTTTAGATATGTTCTCTTGTATTTTTCAAGGCATTATTCCCTATGGTGCTCAAATGATTATTTTAGTAGGCTTTTCAAATGGCCTTGTGTCTCCAATTAGCATTTTACCATTTTTAGTTTATTTTGGATTTTTATTGGTTTTTGTTATTTTATCTATTTTGGGAATTGATATAAAAAGATTTTTTTTATATTTTCTAAAAAAATAAAAATTTTGAAAATTTTAAGATTTGCATTGTTCAATTTGTATTGATTTTATTTAGAATAAATTATTTTTAATTGTATTATATGATTTAGGAGGTTTGAAATTGGAAAGAGAAAATAATATAGTTCCAAATTTTTGGGGACTTACCCCTTTTTTTCTTTTTATAGGGATTTATATTGGCACAGGACTTGTTCTTTATCTTAATGGTGTAGAAAGGGCATTTTATCAAATGCCCCCCATATTTGCTATGTTTATTGCTATTGTTTTGACATTTATTTTTTTTAGGGGATCTTTTTTAGCAAAAATGAATAAATTTATTGAGGGGTGTGCGCAACAAGATGTTATTTTTATATCTTTAATATTTATGTTATCTGGTGCTTTTTCTGCTGTTTGCAAAGAAATAGGAAGTGTTGAGGCTGTAGTAAATATTGGTCTTAAATATGTTCCATTGAATTTGCTAGTATGTGGCATTTTTTTGATTACTCTTTTTTTGTCTTTTTCTACTGGAAGCTTTATGGGAACTATTGTTGCTGTTGCTCCTATTGCTTTGGAACTTGCAGATAAGGTAAACATTTCTCTTCCATTGGTTGCTGGTGCTATTCTTAGTGCTGGTGCATTTGGAGACAATATGTCTTTAATATCAGATACCCCTATTATTTCAAGTCATACTCAAAAGGTTAATATTGTTGATGTTTTTAAAAATGGAGCTTTTTATACGTTTCCAGCAGCAATTTTAGCAAGCATTGTTTTTGCATTTTTAGGTTCTTATTATAGTAAAACCAGTAACTTTATTGTTGAGCCTAGTGAGATAAATTTTTTTAAAATTATTCCATATATTTTTGTTATGGTTGTTGCAATTTCAGGTTTTGATGTATTTTTGGCCCTATTTTTAGGTATTGTTGTTGCTGGTATTATTGGAATTTATTATTCAGATGTTACTTTTTTATTGCTGGCTAAAAAAATTAATGAAGGATTTTTAGGTTTAGGTGAAATGTTTATTCTTGTTGTTTTTACAGGCGGAATTTCTTATATGGCAATTAAGTATGGAGGGTTTGATTGGTTACTATTAAAATTGCAAAAAATGTCAAAGTCTAAAAGAACTTCGGAATTTGTAATTGTGTTTTTAGTTGGTATTTTGACTGTGTTTCTTGCAAATAATGGGCTTGCTATTTTAATGAGTGGTTCTGTTGTAAGATCAATAACTATTGAGAATAATTTAAACTCAAAACGCATTGCTGCTTTACTTTGTATGTCTTCGTGCTTTTTTTTAAGTATTTTACCTCATAGTATGCATGTTATAGCTCTTGTAGATTTTACAAAGGGCAAGCTTTCTCCTTTTGACATTTTTCCATTTTTAATTTATCAAGGATTTCTAGTCTTATTGATTGCTTTGTCTATAATTGGACTTGATATAAAATTAATATTTAGATCTTTTTTAAATAATAGCCAAAAATCTTAAAAGCTTCTAAAATGGAAGCTTTTAAGATTGTTTTTGTTTAAGTATTTAAGAAGATAGATTTAAATATATTTTGAGTATTTCTTCTTTTACCTTTTTAGGTATTTTTTTAAAAATTTCAAATTTGGAAAAATCTTTTGGTGAAAATTTTTCTTCTAAATATAATTTCATTTCGGGATTATTTTTTGCTTCTTCTTCTATTCTTTTTATTACATTTTTATTTGGAGAATTATATCTAGTTGCTTTGAAATTTTTATAAGATGGTTCATTGTCGTATAGAAAGTTTATAAATTTATAAGCCAAGTTTTTATTTGGAGCATCAATAGGAATTACAAATGCGTCTATCCATAGATTGGTGTTTTCTGGTGCATAAAAATCCAAGTTTTTATCTTTTAGCATAGCGCTTTGTGCTTCACCACTCCATGTAAGTTGAATAGATGCTTCTCCATTTAGCATTAATGATTTTGCAGGCACATCTGAGAAATATCCGATTAATAGTGGATTTTGAATTTTTAAAAGTTCACCAGCTTCTTTGATTTTATCTGTATTGTCTTCATTTATTGAGTATCCAAGTTTTTTTAGAGCAACCCCAATATTGTCTTTAGGGGAATCTAGCATTGTAATCTCTTTATTATATTTTTTATTAAATAGTATATCAAAACCTTGCATGTCATTTAAATCTATTTTGGTTTTATTGTAAAGTATGCCCATTAATCCCCAGTAAGCTGGAACTGAATAAAGATTGCCAGGATCATGTTCTAGGTTTGTGAGATTTTGAGTAATATTTTTCGTTACATTTGGTAATTTTGAGTAATCTAATTTTTCAATTTTGTCTTCATCTATTAATTCTTGGATTAAATATTCTGATGGAACTATTATATCGTAGTAGTTCTTTGTGGTGTTAAATTTGGCTATCATTTCTTCATTGTTATGAAAGATTTCATAATTAATTTTTATATTATTTTCCTTTTCAAATTGATCTAATAAAGTCTCGTCAATATATTCTGCCCAATTAAATACGTTTAAAGTTATTGTGTCTTTTTGGGTGCAAGCAAAAGTTATAAGAATTGCTATTAATATAAAAATTTTTTTCATAAGTACTCCTTTTTTTATTTTAAAGCTCAGCATCTGTTGTTAATTTTTTAATTCCTATAAATTTATTAATAATAAACAAAAGGCTCAATATTGTAAAAAACAATATAGCAGAAATAGCATTTATGACGGGTTTGATACCTCTTTTTGTTAGTGAGTTTATTAAAATAGCTAAATTATTAAATCCTTGCCCAGTAGTGAAAAATGATATCAAAAAATCATCTATTGATAATGTGAAGGCAATAAGAGCTCCAGTTGCTATATTCCCAACGATTTCTGGATAAATTATATTGAAAAATATTTGAGTTTCTGAGGCCCCAAGATCTTTTGCAGCATCAATAATATTGTTAGGAAGAGAATACAATTTAGGTAAAATTATTATTACTACGTATGGTGTTGAAAAAATTATATGTGAGATGAGCATTGTAGAAAATCCCAATTGCATTTTTATTGCAGAATAAAATGTCATTAAGCTTATTCCTGTTACGATGTCTGGATTAATTATTGTTATTTTATTTACTGATAATAGTATTGTTTTTAATTTTTTGTTTTCTGCTTTGTAGATTGCGTAAGCTCCAATAATTCCAATAATAACAGAGGTCAAAGATGAGATTGTAGCTATTAAAATGGTGTTAAATATTGCTGATTTAATTTGACTTGAGGCAAAAATTTCTTTATACCATTTTAGACTAAATCCTTGCCATATAAATCCACTATCACCAGAGTTAAAGGAATAAATTATCAAGATTATTATTGGGAGGTAAATAAAGCTGAGTATTAAAAATAAGAAGGTGTTTTTAAAGGCCCTAAACATATCTTATTTCCCATTATTTTTTTGCATTAATTTTATTATTATTAAGTTAAAAATTAATATTACTAACATTAAAATAAATGAAATTGCAGCTCCAGTATTCCAGTCTTCTATGAAAAGGAACTGTTTGCTTATTAGATTTCCTATTAAAATTTGTTTAGAGCCTCCTAGCAAATCTGAAATGACAAATACCGTGATTGAAGGAATAAATACCATAATTATTCCTGTTGCCAGGTAAGAAAGCGTTAAGGGTATTTTTACATAAATTAGTACTTGCCACATTCTTGCTCCAAGATCTTGTGCTGCTTCAATGTATTCTGATTTAATTTTTAAAAATCCTGTATATATTGGTAAGATCATGAAAGGCAAAAAGTTATATATCATTCCTATTGTAACAGCCTGTTCATTGTAAAGAAGATCCAAATTTCCAATTCCGATCTTTTCAAATAAGTTGTTGATGAATCCGTTTTTTCCAAGTATTCTCATCCAGGCATAAGTTCTAAGCAATGTATTTATCCACATGGGAAGTATTATCATTATTATTAATTTGTTTTGGGCACTTTTTTTTGATAATGAGATTAGCCAGGCAGCAGGATAGCCTATTAAAATGCAGAAAATTGTTGCTATTGTTGCTAATTTTAGACTCCTTGAAAAAATACTAAGATAACTTGGTTTTAGAAGTCCAATAAAATTGTAGATTGTAAATTCATGGTTTTCATTTAAAAATCCTAGCAATATTATTATTAGTAAAGGAATAATACTAAATGTTAATAAGAATATAGCGTATATTATTAATATTAATTTTTTCACAACCATTATTCCTTATGCATAACATGAATATCATCAGGTTCTAAAAATATATCAACCTCTTCTCCAACTTTTGTAAGTCTTGTGCTTTGAACTATCCAATTTGTTTTTTGAATTTCTAGAGTCATTTCGTAATGAACTCCTTGAAAAATTGCGGATGTTATAGTTCCGCTTAAATGCCCTTTTCCTTTTGGAAGTAGCTTTATATCTTCTGGGCGTATTACAAGGTCAACTGCTTCTTCAGCTTCAAATCCTTTGTCAAGGCATTCAAATTCATGGCCAAGCAAGCTTACAACTAGCTCCTTTTTGTATGTTCCATCAAAAATATTACTTTCTCCGATAAAATCGGCTACGAATTTTGTTTTAGGCTCATTGTAAATTTCCTCAGGCGTTCCTACTTGCAGAATTATTCCTTCATTCATTACAACAATTCTATCACTCATTGTCAATGCTTCTTCTTGATCATGAGTAACATATATGAATGTGATTCCAAGTTGGCGCTGTATTTTTTTTAACTCTTTTTGCATTTCTTGTCGCATTTTTAAATCAAGAGCAGAAAGTGGTTCATCTAATAATAAAAGCTTGGGTTCCATTACCATTGCTCTTGCTATTGCAACCCTTTGTTTTTGTCCCCCTGATAGTTCGTTAATATTTCTGTATGCATATTTTGGCATTCCTATCAGTGAAAGAGATGTTTTTACTTTCTCTTTTATTGTATCTTTTGGTGTTTTTTTCATTCTAAGTCCAAATGAAATATTGTCAAAAACATTCATATGCGGGAAAAGTGCATAATTTTGAAATACAGTATTAATTTCTCGTTTATTTGGATTGGTTTTAGAAATTTCCTTAGAAAGGAAATAAATTTCCCCATTTTTTTGACTTAAAAAACCACCCAATATTTTTATTAATGTTGTTTTTCCACATCCAGATGGGCCTAATAATGTAATAAACTCATTTTTTTTAATTTTTAAATTTATGTTATCTAAAGTTTTGTTTCCATTGTTATCATAATAATGACTTAAGTTTTTAATCTCCAGGATACAATTATCCAACTAATTCCAACCTCCTTATGGCTGTATTAATACAAATCAAGATTATACTTAATATTATTATTTATGTAAATGACTTTTTTAAAAGACATTATAATTCTTGTCAAGAATTATTTTCCCAAATTTACCTTCTCTGAATTCTTTAATTAATATTTTTGCTGCTTTCTCAATGTCAAGCTCATTTTTTTTATGGATCAATTTTCTTGCTTTTGCAAAATTTTGTAGAATATCAAGTGAATTTTTATGATAAATTTCGTATTTTTTTAGTAAAATATTTTTATTATTTTGATCCATTATTTCAAGCAAATATAATGCAAGGTCTGTATTGTCTACTATTTCATTTTTGATCATATCCAATATTGCAAGTTTTTTTGCAATCGATTGGTCTACTAGATTATGCCATAAAATTCCTGGCATATCAAAAAGATTGATTTCTTCATTTATTTTTACTATTTGTATATTTTTGGTATATCCAGGTTTGTTGGCAACTTTTGCGCTTTTTTTACCAGATAATAGATTTATTATTGAAGATTTTCCAACATTTGGGACCCCAATAATTAAAACTTTTATTTTTTCTTTATAATTTTTTATTTTTTTAACAATAGCCAATTTTTTAATATTATCTATTATTTGCTTGCGCATTCCTTTTTTGTAAATATTACTTATTATTACAGTATTGCCAAGATTTTCAAAATATTTTTTCCATTTTATAATTTCAGCTATTTGAGCAATATCAGATTTGTGTAAAAGAATTATTTTGGTTTGATTTTTAATAATTTTTTCAGTTAATGGATTTTTGCTACTAAATGGAGCTCTAGCATCAAGTATTTCTAGCACAATATTGGTTTTTTCTAAATTATTCTTTATTAGATCTAAGGCTCTTTTCATGTGGCCAGGAAACCAGTTGATTTTATTTATCATGCCTAAATTATAGCTTAATGTGTATTGAATAATAAATTATTTTTGTTTTTATCTTTTAAATTTATGTTAATTATGTTCTTTTTCATTAAAAGAATTGTTTTTTTTTAAAAAAAAATATATTCTGTATTTAAGTTTTTATACTTTTTTAAAAAAATAAATTTATAGGAGGTTTAATTATTATTGAAAAAATCAAAAGAGGGTTAATAGTATCTTGCCAAGCTCTTGAGAACGAGCCTTTACATAGTAGTTTTATTATGTCTAAGATGGCTTTGGCAGCTAAAATGGGTGGAGCTATTGGAATAAGAGCTAACGGAGTTAATGATATTAGCCAGATTAAGTTGGAAGTTGATTTGCCAATAATAGGTATTATTAAAAGAAATTATAATAATTGCGATGTGTTTATTACTCCCACCATGAAAGAGATCGATGAGCTTTGCAATGAAGGAGTAGATATAATTGCCCTTGATGCCACTTTTAGGAATAGACCCGATAGTGTATTGCTTGATGATTTTTTTAAAAGTATTAAAAAAAAATATCCAAAGCAGTGTTTAATGGCAGATATTTCTTCTTTGGATGAAGCTATTAATGCCGATAAATTGGGTTTTGATTTTATTGGAACAACTTTGTATGGCTATACAAAAAGTACTAATGGCTTAGATATTGCAGACAATGATTTTAATTTTTTAAAAACTTTGATTAATTCTAATTTGAAGTCCACTTTAATAGTGGAAGGAAAAATAGATACCCCTTTAAAGGCTCAAAAATGTTTTGAAATGGGGGTTGATTTAGTAGTTGTAGGGGGAGCTATTACAAGGCCTGTTGAGATTACTAAAAAATTTGTAGAGAAAATAAATCAGGTTAAAAGATAATTTTAAGCATTATAGAGTTAATGTATTGTTTATTTTAGGAGGTTTTTATGGTAAAGGGTTTTGAACAAGCTCAAAAATTTGGGCGTTCTTTCATGCTTCCCATTGCTATTTTGCCAGCAGCAGGGTTGCTTTTAGGAATTGGAGGCTCTCTTTCTAATCCGGAAACTGTTAAGACGTATTCTTTTTTAGATATATTTTTATTACAAGCAGTTTTCAAGATAATGAGTGCATCAGGTTCTATTATTTTTTCGAATTTAGCGCCAATATTTTCTATTGGAGTCGCTGTTGGACTTGCCAGGTCAGATAGGGGTACAGCTGGAATTGCAGCATTTATTGGTTACCTTGTAATGAATGCTACTATTGGGGTTTTAATTGATATGTCGGGTAAGGCAGAGTCTCTTGCTAGCGGTGCTGTGGGTTTAATTCTTGGAATTAAGACATTAGAAACAGGGGTTTTTGGCGGAGTTGTAGTTGGTATTTTGACCTATTATCTTCATTCTAGGTTTAACAAGGTAGATTTACCCAAGGTCCTTGGGTTTTTTTCGGGATCCAGATTTGTGCCGATTATTGTGTCTTTTTCTAGTATTTTTCTTGCTGTAATTATGTTTATTGTTTGGCCATTTGTACAAAATGGCATTAATAAAGTAGGAGGCTTGGTAGATTCAACTGGCTATATCGGAACACTTATTTTTGGAATTTTTTTAAGGATGCTTGGACCTTTTGGCCTTCACCACATATTTTATTTGCCATTTTGGACAACAGGCCTTGGGGGATCTGTTATTATTGATGGAAAGTTGATTGAAGGGACTCAAAATATCTTCTTTGCAGAACTTGCTTCTCAAGGTACAAGTAGATTTTTTGTTGGAACTAGTCGTTTTATGAGTGGACGATTTATTACTATGATGTTTGGTTTGCCAGGAGCCGCACTTGCGCTATACTACACCGCAAGGCATGGTGAGAAAACAAAAGTTTTTGGTCTTTTAATGTCTGCAGCCCTAACATCATTTTTAACAGGGATAACAGAGCCTCTTGAATTTTCTTTTCTGTTCGTAGCTCCTATTCTTTATATTATTCATGCTACATTTGATGGATTTGCTTTTATGCTGGCGCATATTCTTCAAATTACAATAGGTCAAACATTTTCTGGGGGGTTTATTGATTTTATTTTGTTTGGTATTTTGCAGGGGAATTCAAGAACTAATTGGCTTTTGGTGCCGGTTGTAGGCACTGTTTGGTTTTTCCTTTATTACTTTACTTTTGTATTTTTAATAAATAAATTTGATTTTAAAACCCCTGGTAGAACGCAAGATTTAAATTCTGGAGATTCTTCAAATTCTAAGAGTAGTGAATTCGAAGAAAATTATGCTACTAAGGTTATTATTGGGCTTGGAGGTGCTTCAAATATTGTTGATCTTGATTGTTGTGCAACCAGGTTAAGAGTTACAGTAAGAGATGCTCTTAAAGTTTCTGAAAAAATTTTAAAAAAAACCGGTTCTAAAGGAGTAATTATTAAAGGCAATGGGGTTCAGGTTGTTTATGGACCAGGTGTTAGCGTTCTTAAGAATGAAATAGAAGAATTACTAAATGATTAATTTTTTAATAAGCAATAGCTTAAGGCTATTGCTTATTTGTCTTGTTTATAAAATCAACTGCGTACTTTGTGAAATATGATGTATTTTGGGCACTTTTGTAGCTTTGGTTTCCAATAGGTACATGTGCGTGTGAATTTTCAAGAAGTATAATAGGAATATCTTTTTTTATGCCCCCATAATTTTTTATGAATTCGTTTATTTTTATTGGGTCTACTGTATGATCGTTGGGTGTGTGGGTTATTATTAAAGGTGTTTTGATTTCATCGAAATTATACGAATTTAATAATTTAACAAGGCCCATCATTGCAATGATTGCGTCTACATGTTGTACACTTGAAGAGTGGCTTTTTATAGTCATGTGCTCTTTTCGTTTATCCTTTTTTGTTTCGAATTTATTGTAACCACCTGTTATAAGATATGCAATTTGTCGTCCCCAGGGATAGTAAACTATGTTTGTTCTCTTGTCATAAGGGAATATGTTAGGAGAAATTAATACTGCTGAGTTTATTTCATCTGGATAATTTGCTAAGGCCCAGATGCTGGCAGCACCTCCATTAGAGGTGCCAATTAATATTAATTTATCACCTATTAGTTTGCCAATTTCAATAGCCTCATCAATGTCACTCAACCAATCTTGAGTAGTTATTCCCCGGAATGCATTTTTATTGTTAATTCCGTGTCCTTTCAATCTTGTAAAAAAAAGATTAGCATTAAGAGCTTTTGCAATATTATTTGGAACCGGATAAATTTCATTTTTTGATGCTCCAAATCCATGAATATAGACCACAGAATATTTTGTTTTTTGTGTCTCTTTGTACCAGATTATTTCTTTTTTTGTATTTTTTTCTAAACTAAATTGTAATTCTTCTTTTAATAGGTAATTATCAATTTCTTTGATGTTTTTAGGAATTGCTTTTTTTGAAAATTCATTTTTAAATTTTATCCTTGGACTAACTAGTATTAAGAGTAATAAGAATATAATTATAAAAATGATATTTTTTATATTCATACAGTGATTCCCTTGTTATCTAGTGCATTGTTGTTGTTATGGGTGTCTTTTTTGTAACAATTATTGCAATTTCCTGAGTAAATTATTTCAATAGATTTTGTTTCCCAGTTTTCTCCAAGTTTGTCTTTCAAAATATCTTTAATATCGTCAAGTTGAATAGGATGGACTTGATTGCATTTATTGCATTTAAAGTGAGCTATTGTGGAAGCCAAGCTTAGATAAAATTTTGTTTCTTTTTGATCAGTAGTTTTTATATCTTTTAGTATATTTCTTTCTTTTAGAATGTTTAATGTATTGTATACCGTTGCCTTTGATAAGCTTGGAATTTCTTTTACAAGTTTGTTATAAACTTCTTTTGCTGTAAAGTATTCTTTCGGATTTGATGCTATGTAGAGGATGATTCTGTTTCTCGAATGAGATGCTTTCATTCCTAATTCTGATGTTAAATTTTTCAATAATACAGGATCATTTGTAATTCCGACTTTTTCTAATGTAGAATGGACGTCTGTTATGTTATCGTTCATATTATTATACCTTTTTTATTTAAATTAAAGATTAAATACTTTTTATGTTCTTCCTAGGATAATTTTATACCCAGTTATTAATATTTTACTACTTATTATTTATTTATTTTCATATTTTTTTATATTAGTATAAAAAATTAAATTTTTTATTTTTGAATTCAGTCTTATTTTGTTATCAAAATTATTATTTAATGGTAGTATCATTAAATTTAGTGTCTGAGAGTAATTTATTACATCTTGGATCTTAACTTTGTTATAAGAGCCACCTATGTTTAGGATTAACCATTTTTTAGAATTTATTTTTTCAATTTTATAATTAATTGTATGAATGATTTGTTTTTCAACATTTAAAAAGCTTATAAAAAAATTACTATTTTTATCATTTCCCTTAGATATTAAAAATTCTGTACCGTTAATGTAGCCTTTGGGATTGTTTTTAGTTATTATTATTTTTTCATAAGTATCAAGATCACTATATTTTGCTGTTATTTTTAAATTAGTGCCTTTTGTAATTTCAAAAACAGGTATTTCAAGTGCTGAATATTCAAGAAGATAATCAGGATTGTATTTTTTTAATGCTTTTTTATCCAGATTGATTTTAGAAGGCCATTTTATTTTAATAGATACAAAAAAGCTAGAGATAGTCTCGTCTATGAAAAAATCAATTGTTGATTTTGTAGTGGAGTTAAAAGCTAAATATTGCTTTATTCCTAAAATTTTTTCATTTGAGAAGGAAAATGAGCTTTCAATAGATGCTTCTTTTATTAATTCTTTTTTTGATAAAATTTTGAAATAGGTTCTAGATGTATTTAGAAATTCAACTTTTTTATCTTTAAATTTTATTTTATTTAATTTCCCATTTTCAAATTTAATGTTGTATTGATCGTGAGATAATGTGAAATTTCCTTCCATATTATATTCCAGATTCTTAGGAATAATTGATTCTGAATTTCTGACAATTTCTTCTTGGTGTTTGTTTATTAAAAATTCTCTTAAACTTTTTTCGTTGATTTGATAATCTTTGAGTCTTTTGTTTTGAAAATTTATTATTGGCTCTTGCTCTTTAAGAGAGTTAAATTTTGGAATTTCTAGCAGTTCGGTAGTTAGTTTGGATCCTGCTAGATTTTGTATCTTGATACTATGCAAGCTGTTTTCCAAGGATTTTAAATAAAGTAAAAAATTTTTTAATTCTTGATTATCATAAGTTTCTTTGATTTCATAAAAATAAATAAGAGTTTCTACATTGCTTCTTGGAGAATCTATTTTTTGGACTTCATATAAATATTGGCAGTTATTTTTATAAAAAATTAAGTACGTTTTATTATTTTTGCTCTGCCTTATTCCTTCTGTATAGTTGAAATTAAGCTTTCTGTAAAGCTCAGTCACTTTTTTCCTAAACTTTTCTATGTTGTATATGTAAAGCATAATAGGAGTATTTTGAAATATATCTTTGTATCCACTTTTGAATGGATTTTTTAGTGCCCAATATAAATCTAAATGTATTTCATCGTGTAGCATGTATTCATGAGGGCTTCCACTGTAAGTTCCAGGCATATATATATCTGTATTAGTTTTGAATCTTTCAAATAGCCATTTATTTAATTCCTCATGTTCTCTTAGAATTTCAAAAAAATATATTGGGAATGTCCAATGTATTTTGTAAGCTAACTGTTTGTGCTCAATCAAATATTTTATATTTGATATTATCGATAACAGATTATTCTCTGAAAATTTAGTTATTGAAATAATAATAATATAAGTTTTTGATTTTTTTAGTTTTCTAAACATAAATTCTTTATCTTTATGGTGTAAAGATCAGTCAATATTTATATTATATAATAAAAATTTGTGCTGGTTTTGTATGTTTTGTATTTTTTGATATACAGACGCAATACGCTATAGCGAATGTATTAAGTTTATGTTAATCTTATAGTGTTAAATATAAATTATTTTATGTATAAAAAGGGGTAAAATTTTTATGGCTAAAGACATATATTTTAATGAGGATGCTAGAAAAAGCTTACTTAGTGGCGTTGAAAAATTATCCAATGCTGTAAAAGTAACTCTTGGGCCAAAAGGGAGAAATGTTCTTATTGATAAAAAATTCGGTTCTCCAACAGTTACAAAAGATGGGGTTAGCGTTGCTCGTGAGATTGAGCTTGAAAATCCGTTTGAAAATATGGGAGCGCAGCTTTTAAAGGAAGTTGCTATTAAAACAAATGATGTTGCTGGTGATGGAACAACAACCGCCACTGTTCTTGCTTATGCTATTGCAAGAGAAGGCCTTAAGAATGTTTCCTCAGGAATTAATCCTATTGGGATAAAAAAGGGAATAGATCATGCTGTAAGTTTGGCTGCTGAAAAAATTCGTCAGTCTGCAAAGAAGATTACAACAAAGGAAGAGATTGCACAAGTGGCTTCAATTTCTGCTAATAATGACAGTTATATAGGTGAAAAAATTGCTGAGGCAATGGATAAAGTTGGAAAAGATGGGGTTATAACGGTTGAAGAGTCAAAAACTTTTGATACTACGATTTCTTATGTTGAGGGTATGCAATTTGACAGAGGGTACCTTTCTCCTTATTTTTCCACCAATAAAGAGAATATGAGCGTTAGTTTTGACGATGCTTTCATATTAATATATGAGAAGAAAATTAGCTCCATTAAAGAGCTTTTACCAGTTCTTGAGAAAGTTTTGGGAACAAATAAACCTTTATTAATTATTGCTGAGGACATTGAAGGGGATGCTCTTGCAGCTCTTGTTTTAAACAGCGTTAGAGGAGCTTTAAAGGTTTGTGCAATTAAATCGCCTGGTTTTGGTGATAGACGAAAAGCAATGCTTGAGGATATTGCAGTGCTTACTGGCGGTGTTTTAATCAGTGAGGAACTAGGCCTTACACTTGAGACAGTTGAGATTGAGCAACTTGGACAGGCTAAAACTATTAAGGTTGATAAAGATAATACTACTATTATTAATGCTGGCAATAAAGAACAAATAAAGGAGCGTTCAGAGCTTATTAAAAAACAAATTGAAGATTCAACATCTGAATATGATAAAGAAAAGCTTCAAGAGCGTCTTGCAAAGCTTGTTGGCGGAGTTGCTGTTATTAATGTTGGAGCTGTTACTGAAGTAGAGCTTAAGGAGAAAAAACATAGAGTTGAAGATGCTCTTTCTGCAACTCGTGCTGCTGTTGAAGAAGGTGTTGTGCCTGGTGGTGGATCAACCCTTATTGAAGTTGCTATGTATTTAGATACAATAGATACAAGCAAATTAAGCTATGAGGAAAAGCAAGGTTTTGAGATTGTAAAAAGAAGTCTTGAAGAGCCAATGAGACAGATTATTTCAAATGCCGGTTTTGAAGGATCTATTTATATTCATCAAATTAAAACTGAGAAAAAAGGGCTTGGGTTTGATGCTTCCAGCTTTAAGTGGGTAAATATGATTGAGAGTGGAATAATTGATCCTGCTAAGGTTACAAGAAGTGCGCTTCAAAATGCTGCTTCAATTGCTGGACTTTTATTAACAACAGAATGTGCAATCACCGATATTAAAGAAGAGAAAAATACTTCTGGTGGTGGCGGTTATCCTATGGACCCAGGAATGGGAATGATGTAAATTAAAATTTCACCGGTGAGCTTGTGTTTTTGCCGGTGGAATATTTTATTATTCAAAGGAATTATTTTGAGTGAGGATGAATTTGTTTTTTGTATAGGTTATGATTGTTCAAAAGCAATAGTAGATAGGCAGCTTTTAAGAGAAAACAAAGGCAAAAGCGTTAAAGAACTTTTTGAACTTGGGCTTTATAGGAGTGCCTTTAGTAAGGCTCTTTATAGAGATGACAATGCTCTTATTAATTATTTAATTGCAGAGTACAATAAAATAAGTAATTCTAATTATACTAAAAAGGACGACTTTAAGCTTTTATTTGGAGTGGTTTATCCTGATAATATTGATAAGATAAAAGTGACATATGTATAGTAAGGAGGTTTTGTGTTTTTATTGCAAGAATTTAGCAGCAATAGTAGCTTTTTCCGAAGTTTATTAGTTTTTGCGCCTGTTATTGCTATCTTTTGGTTTTTAGTGATATCTCCTCAGCGCAAGGAAGAAAAGAATAAAAAAGAAATGATAAAAAATTTAAAAAAAGGTGATAAGGTATTAACAATAGGTGGAATTTTTGGAGTTGTGAAAAAACTAGGTGATACGGATGTTATTTTAGAATTAAGTCCAAATATTGAAGCAGTATTTGTAAAAAACTCTATTGATAAAGTTTTGTCCGAAAAAAATGAAGTTAAAAAGGTATTATAATTTAAGGTGAAATTAGAATTGGTAGCTAATAATGGTATTTTTTAAAAATTTTAAGGATTTGTATAATGAAAAAAGGATCTAAGCTTATATTGATATTGTTGGTAACGTTTTTTGCGTGTCTTTTAATATTCCCGACTTTAAAGTGGTATTTTTTTATGAGCATTGAGGATAAAAAAATAAGCTCATATTCACAAGAGGCTTTAAGGGATTATTCAAAGGAAAAAGCTTTGAATGATCTTGTTAAGCTTAAGGAGCTGTATAATAAAGATCCCAATAGCAGTATTCCCCCTAGTTTGTCTTATTTGATTCCGATAGCAAAAAATAATTATAAGTCTTCAATGAAAACCCCGCCTAAAATTTTTACTGTCAAATCTTTGCGTGAAGGATTTTTGACCGATTCGGATATGGGAGAAGTAAGTTTAGAGATTTATAGATATTATGAGAACATAAAGAAGAGTAAAAGCAGAATAATACATCTTGGACTTGATTTGTCTGGAGGGATGAGTGTTACCATTTCTCTTGATTATTCAAGTGTTGAAAAAAAATTAGGGCGTTCTTTGACCTTTGCTGAGAAAGAAGATGCTATTTATCGCATAATGCAAATTCTTAAGGATAGGGTAGATAGGTTCGGGCTTACAGAGCCTAAAATTGCAAGAGAGGCTGGAGGAAATAAAATTTTCTTAGATATTCCTGGAGAAAAAGATGAGAGTAGGGTAGGTACCCTTTTGAGTGGAAAAGGCAATTTGACTTTTTATGTGGTTGATGACGAATCTACATCCCTTTTGCATAAAAAAATTTTAGAAGCGGGCTCTCTTTTTTCTATTGCCGAAATTCAGACGAATATGAATCTTCCAGATAGTAAACAAATTTTTCCTTGGTATGTTAAAGATCCTTATGGAGTGGATGATGAGTCATCAGTTCGTTATTATGTAGTTGATGCAAGTCCTGAAAACTCATTTGACGGTGCTCACATTAAAGATGCTGGGGTTTCTAATGATCCTAGAACAGGTAGAGATATTGTTGCTTTTAACCTTGATGTTGATGGAAGTGAAAAATTTTTTAAATTTACTCAAAAAAATGTTGGAAAGTCTTTAGCTGTTGTTATGGAAGGTAAAATTAAGTCCGTGGCGGGAATTGGATATGCTATTACTGGTGGTAATGTTTCAATTCAAGGCGATTCTTTTGACAAAAAAGAAGCCCTAGATCTTGCGCTGGTGTTTAAAACTGCAGCTTTTCCGGTTGAGATTAAAATAGATGATTTGAGAATAATAGGTCCTACTCTTGGTGCTAAGACTATTGATCTTGGTGTTAAAGCTTCTGTGCTTGCTCTTTGTTTGGTTTTTTTATTTATGTGTGTTTATTATGGTTTGAGTGGCCTTGTGGCTGGATTTTCACTTGTTATTTATAATGTATTTTTAATTTTAGCAATATTGTCGGCCTTTAATTTTACTTTAACTTTAACAAGTATTGCAGGTCTTATTTTGACAATGGGTATGGCTGTGGATATAAATATAGTCATTTATGAGAGAATTAAAGAAGAAATTAGAGAAGGCAGAAAATTTGAAAAAGCTTTTGAAGATGGTTTTAAAAAGGCCTTTTTATCTATTATGGATGCAAATATAACGACATTTATTGCGGTGCTTTTTTTAACTCTTCTTGGAACGGGAGTTATTCAAGGTTTTGCATGGTCTCTTTCTGTTGGAATTGTGGCGTCTCTTTTTAGTAGTTTGATTTTTTCAAGATTTATTTTGGAATTTATCATATCTGTTAGAAAAAGCAAATTTGTAAGTATATCTTGGAGTTCAAAATATGCAAAGAGTAATTAATTTTTTAAAATATGGAAGCAATGTTTTAATTGTTAGTGTTATTTTGACTTTGATTGGACTTATTTATACCTTTTTTTATCATGGTGGGTACAATTGGGGGATAGATTTTTCTCCTAGAGTTAATATTAATCTTTCAATAGAAAAATCAGACATTAAAGAAAATGAAATTAAAAGAATATTCTCCCCGCTTTATAAAGCTTTAGAGGTTAATAGCATTTTTTCACCAAATAATAATAAAAGTGAATTCTCCATTATGGTAAAGTCAGATGTCATTGATTATGCTTTTAAAACGGAAGTGCAAAAAACAATAATGGATGAGCTTAAAAAAACATTTAATGTTAATATTGAAGTTTTAGATTCTTATTTTATTGATTCAAGTTTTTCTTCTACTTTGAGAATTAAGTCAATATTTTTGGTATTAGGAACATTTGCCTTGATTTTGATTTATATAACTTTAAGATTTAAACTAAGTTATGCTATTGCTTCCATACTTTCAACATTTCATGATATATTTTTCATAGTAGCTTTTTTAGGGGCATTTAGAATAGAGATTAATAGTTATATTATTGTGGCAATACTAACCATTATTGGATATTCTTTAAACGACACAATAATTATTTTTGATAGGATTAGAGATAATGTTAGGCGATTAACCGATAACACATTTTTGAATGTGCTAAATATAAGCATTAGTCAAACTTTATCAAGAACTGTTTTGACTTCAGTTACAACATTTGTTGCAGTATTTTCTATTTATGTGTTTACTGAAGGGCCTATAAAAGATTTTTCTTTGGTATTTATGGTAGGGGTAATTGTTGGAACTTATTCTTCTGTGTTCATAGCGTCTCCAATACTTTTAAATCTGTATAAAAAGATAAAGTAAATCTTTGAATAAGATGATATTGTGGCATGAAGTTTTTTGATTTTGGTTCATTAGGATTTTATAGATTTTTTGATTTTCAAAAATATCTTAATTTTAGCATTTTTAGGTATAGTTTAATAAATTATTATTCTTATCGAGAGCAGTCAAGCCTTATTAACGATGCTAATTTACTTAAAGATAAGCTTGTGTTTTTGGATAAGATTTATAAGGATTTTAATCCCAGCATCAGTAAATCTTGGGATGCTAATAAAGCTATTTTTTTAGATACTCTGCATATTATTAAAAATTTGATAAGGAAATATCATCCCCATTCAGAATTTTTAGACGTTCAAGAAGATGAATTGTTAGAAGATGTTTCCCATTTTAATAAATTTTTAGACAAGCTTAAATATTTAAATTTTAGAGTAGACCTTAAGCAAAAAATTGAAAATTTTGAAAAAAAGAGCAAAGCTCCATTTTCTTGTATAAGAATTGCTACATTCTTTATTCAAGAAGAATTTTTAGTGCGACTTAGTAATTCGTTGGATTTTTTTTCCAATGAGGCTAATAGTAATAATTTAGATGTAATTAATAAAGAAATTAATGATTATTATGAAAAAGTAGAGCAAATTAAAAAAAGTAGTAATATTAAAGAAACTCATAAAAAATTTATTATAGACCACACAAAAGATAGAATTGATAAAATTATGAAAGACCATAGTCTTGACATTTCTAAGCTTCTTATAAAAATTGCTTTACTTGAAATTACAATTCAATGTTTTGATAGTTATTATTTGAATTTATTGGAAATTTTACAAATTCTTTTATCTATCAATAATATAATTGAGATCGGTTTAAGCGAATTGCCAGATGCTATTTTTAATGAGTGGAATGAGCTTATTTATTTACGAAGAAAAGAATTTCAAAAATTTGTTTTAATCTCCGATTATGTTTTTCAGAAAAGGATCGTATCTACTATAAATTCTGGAAATTGGAAATTTGCCTTTTTTACTCTTGCTCCCCGACAAGGAGATGTTTTTCAATTTTCAGTGGATATTGCTAAGAATTTTGACAATATTGAGGATGGAATCAAAGAATATGAGTCTAAAATAAATAAATTTAATGAATATAGGTCAGGCTGGGAGGCAAATTTAAAAAACTTTGGTCATTTATTTTCAGAAACACTTTAACTATATATCTCTTTTAATCTTTCGTAAATAGTTTTTACTTCGTTATTTATTATTTTGGGAATTTTTACTATCAAAGTTACTTTAAGATCCCTTTTTAAGCTGCTTCCAATTATAGGCATTCCTAGTCCTTTTAGGTTTAAAATTTCTCCATTTTTTGCATCCGAAGGAATTTTAAGTTTTATTTTTTTCCCTTCAATTGTTTCAAATAGTTTTTCGCAACCCAAAGCTATTTCCCATGGATAAACTTCTATTGTTGTTTCCAAGGTTTTTCCATTTAGTTTGAATTTTTTATAGCTTGATATAGTAAATTTGACCATTAAGCTTCCTTTTATTCCAGAAATTGGATTAATGTGACCTTTGTTATTTATTTTTATTTTAGTTGTTTCTAATGTTCCTTTTGGGATTATTATTTCAGTTTTTTTGTTGTTTATAAGTAGTATTTTTTTGCCTCCCATGTAAGCATCATAAAGTGAAATATTTACAGTTATTTCTTTGTCTGTTGTTTTTCTTGAAGATCCACTAAAGATTTTGGAAAAAAAATCTAAATCTTCAAAATTGCTAAATCTTGAGCTGTTAAATTCCCTTTCAAAATGGTCGTTGTTACTATTAAAATTGGTGCTGCCCAAAGCGTCATAATTTCTTTTTTTATCAGGAGAAGATAAAATTTCATAAGCTTCATTTATTTCTTTAAACTTTTCTTCAGCTATTTTGTTTCCTTTGTTTTTGTCCGGGTGATATTTTATTGCCAATTTTTTGTAAGCTTTTTTAATTTCTTCATTACTAGCATTTTTTTGTATTCCAAGTATATTATAGTAGTCTTTGGTCATTAAAAAATCTCCTTCAAATTTCTTTTATTTATTATATTTTTTAAATATAATAAATATTTTATACTTTATATATGTTATAATTAAACTTAAATTTTTAAAAGACTAATTATGAGAGTAGATCTTTTACCTCTTATCGAGTTAAGTCTTTATATTAATATTTCATTTTGTTGTAAAGATTTTAGCATTTTTAATAGAATTTTAGAGGAATTAAAATATCATTTAACTTTATTAGGTCATCCAATTATAAAAACACTTTACATTAAGCATGTAGATTTTTGTTTGTGTAGGCAGGATAATTTAAAATTTATTTTCACTTCTTTGTCCAAATATATTAATTTAGCTTTATTAGAAGAATTTACTTTAGAAATTATTCCAGGCCATGTTGATTTTGAAAAATTCAAACTTTTAGATGAATTTTATATTACTCGAATTAATCTTTGTGTTCAAAGTTTTTCTTTAAAATTTAGAAAGATTATGGGGATTCCTGAAATTTCTTATGAAAAAATAAATATTCTAATTAACAATATTAGAAAGTTTCCTTTTGATTTAAATATTGATATGAGTATTAATATGCCTTTGCAAAAAAAGTCTCATCTCAAGCTTGATTTACAAGAATTGCTTTCATATATGCCCGAGCATATTTGTTTTAGTGATTTTATATATGAGGAAGAAGACCTTGCTTTGGGAAATTTTAATAATAGCATTGAATCAGAAAAGCTGTGGTTTTGTGCCTTAGAGTGTTTAGAATCTAATGGTTACATTAATTATGAAATTGCCAATTTTGCGTTAAAGGGCCATGAGAGTAAGCATAATAAGCTAAATTGGAAGTTAAAACCATATTTAGGATTAGGATTGCATGCTGTAAGCCTACTTTTCTGTAATGACAAGGATAATAATGTAAGAGCTTTGATTAGAAAAGATAGTGGTTTTGTTAAAGCAAATAATCACTTAGTAACGTTTAAATTGCTAGAGGATTTAGATTTTTTTATTTATCATTTTATTCAAGGACTTGGAACCATCCAAGGTGTTAACTTGCGGTCTCTTAGGCTTAAATTTGAGTATAATGAAAAACAATTTGTTCAGTTTATTAATTATTGCTCAAATTTAAGTAGAAAGTTTGTTTTTGATGATAGTATTATGTTATTAAAAGGGCGTGAAAGGTTTAAGTTAGATTTTTATTTAGTAAAAATTATAAACTATTTTGATGATAACTTTTTTAAAGTTAAGTTTAGGCTTCCTTGATTTGTTTATTTTGGTAATAAACTATTTTTGTGTTTTTATGATTAAATATCCCAATCTCAAGTATACCCGGAAATAGTTTAAAGTATTTTTCTGTCCCTTCGGGATTTTCTACGTGCATTTTTACATCCAAAATATAATTATTATTATCAGTTATAATGGGTCCTTTTTTTTCGTTGCAAATTCTTAAGGTTATGTCTAAATTCATTTCTTCAAGTCTAGTCATAATAAATCCAACAGCATTTGGGGCAACTTCTATGGGAATAGGCATTTTTGTTCCCAATTTTTTTACAATTTTTGTTTCATCTGCTATTATTAGTAATGTTTCTGAATTGTAAGCTATTACTTTCTCCATTAGATGTGCTCCCCCCATTCCTTTTATTAAGCTTTTTTTTTCTAATAGAATTTCATCAGCTCCATCAATTGCAATGTCTAAATTTTTGTTAAGTTTTGAAAAATTTGATTCATAAGGAATTTGTTCTTTTGAGAGTAAATATTTTGTATCGCTACTTGTTGTATAAAATTTTAAATTTTTTAAGTTACCTGATTTTAGCTTTTCGCTTAAATATTTTATTGCATGATAAACAGTTGTACCTGTTCCGATTCCAAGGTTCATGTTGCTTTTGATGTAGCGATCAATTGCATATTTTGCTACCAAAATTTTTTGATTTTCCATATTTTTTTCCTTGCTTGAATTAATTTAAAGCTCAATTTATTTTAAAGTATATCATTATTTAATTAAGGTTGAAATCTTGACTAGATTTTGTGCTAATTTATAATTATTAGTATTAGTAAATAAAATAATATGCTAGGAGATTTTATGTATAAATTAGTTTTAGTAAGACATGGGGAGAGTGAGTGGAACAAAGAAAATCTTTTTACTGGTTGGACAGATGTTAAACTTTCTGATAAAGGTGTCGATGAGGCTATAGAGGCAGGTTTACTTCTCAAGCAAGAAGGCTATTTTTTTGATATTGCTTTTAGTTCTTTATTGTCAAGGGCCAATGATACTTTAAATATTATTTTAAAAGAACTAGGCCAAGCTTATATTAGTGTAAAAAAAACTTGGAGATTAAATGAGAGACACTATGGAGCTTTGCAGGGTTTAAATAAGTCGGAAACAGCTGCAAAATATGGGGAAGATAAGGTTTTAATTTGGAGACGCAGTTATGATGTGCCCCCAATGTCTTTAGATGAGTCTGATGATCATCATCCAATTAAGGATCCAAGATATAAATATATTCCTAAAAGAGAACTTCCTTCAACAGAGTGTCTTAAAGATACTATTGCAAGAGTTATTCCTTATTGGATTGATGAGATTGCAAAAGAAATTCTTGAAGGTAAAA
Source organism: Borreliella afzelii (assembly GCF_014202295.1). Lineage (NCBI taxonomy): Bacteria > Pseudomonadati > Spirochaetota > Spirochaetia > Spirochaetales > Borreliaceae > Borreliella > Borreliella afzelii. The sequence goes on along the minus strand of NZ_JACHGM010000001.1, from coordinate 205,494 downwards.
AAGTTATTGTTGCTGCTCATGGTAATTCTTTAAGAGCTCTTGTTAAATATCTTGATAATTTAAGCGAAGAAGATGTTTTAAAGCTTAACATTCCTACGGGTATTCCTTTAGTTTACGAATTAGATAAAGATTTAAATCCTATTAAACATTACTATTTAGGTGATGAAAACAAGATTAAAAAGGCAATGGAATCTGTTGCTAGTCAAGGAAAGTTAAGGTAATAATACTCTATTAGTATAAATTGTTAATAAGTCATAATTATATGACTTATTTTTTTATTATTTTAAGGTTTAAATATATCTACTTACAATCTTTTCAAAGCGTTCAATACCAATTATTTTGATAAATCCAGCTAATTTAGGCCCTTTTTCTTTGTCTATTAAAATTTTATAAATTTGTTTAAAAAACAAAGCGGGCTCTATATTATTTTCTCTTGAAATTTTATATATTTCGTTTTGAATGTCTTGCTCTGTAGCAACTTCAAAATTTTTCTTTAAAAAATTCAGAAGTTCATTAATTGCTTTTTTGCTATTTTCTTTTAGTATTTCGATACTATCAAATTTGGACCTTAATGAAAATTTGAAATCTTCGGGTGCAAAATCTCTTATCCAATTAATTGCGCATTTAATTTTATTAATTAGTTTGTCTTTTTGGTCTTCTTGAACGTTTTTTAGGTAATTTAGAATTTTATTTATATTATTTTCAAATATTTGACATATTACACTCAAATGTCTAAATCCTATTTGATAAGGGATTCTTTTGCTTGGCATATATGGTTGAGATAGCTCATAAATTCTTTTAAATGCTCTTTTTTTTTCTTCTTTTATATCTTCTACACCATAGTAAATCCTCTCAAACCTGTCGTAATCTTCGTATATTTTAATTACATCAAGATCAAATGAGATCGAAAATTCAGTATTTGGTCTTGTAGAGGCAAATAAAAATCTTGTGACTTCAGGTGTGTAAACTTCAAGAACATCTTTAAGTGATATGACATCTCCTGATGAGGAAGATATTTTTCCACCACGTCCTTTTATTGAAATAAAGTCATATTGGAATGTTACAGGGGGACTGCCTTGAAAAATTTTTACAATATTTTTAGATGTATCAAAACTGCCGCCACTGCTGTGGTGGTCTTTTCCTGCAGGTTCAAAGTCAACTTCTTCATATTTCCATCTCATAGGCCAATCTATTCTCCAGGGAAGCTTAATGGCCCATGTGGTTCTTATATCTAGAGATTCTTGATTTCCGCATTCACATGAGTACTCAACAGAGTAATGATTATCATAATTATTTACAGTTGTTGTATCTCTATTACACTTTGTACAAAATATACTGATTGGATACCAATTTTCTTCAAGCTTTGAAGTTCTATATTCGTTTAATGCATTAGACAGTTCTTTTTTATGATTAAGTGCAAATTTTATTTGACTTGCATAAACACCGTTGGTATATTGTTTGCTTTGGTCGATAAATTCGGGATTGATTCCCACTATAGGCAGATATTTTTCAAATTCAATTTCATTAGCTCTTGCGTAACTTGTTTTATGGCTTCTTGTGTCAGGCACTCTTGTTATTGCTTGCCTTAAATAAGTTGTAAGAAGTTCTTGTTCTGGCATATTTTTTGGAACTTTTCGAAATACATCGTAATTATCCCAAGAATAAATAAATCTTACTTTTGATCCAGAATCTTTCAAAGCCCTTGCTACAAGGTCTACCGAAATAACTTCTCTAAAATTGCCAATGTGTACAGTTCCAGATGGAGTAATTCCCGATGCTACTGTGTATAAGTTTTTAGGACCTTTGTCTTTTTTTATTTTTTCTGCATAAAAATCTGCCCAGTGTGCTGTTTTCACATTTTATTCCTAATCCAAATTTTAGCATTTTATTTTTTAAGTTTCAAGAATTTAGAAAATCGCAATTATATATTAATTTATGAGTCTTTTTATTAGTTTGTCTTCTTTGTTCCAATTTTTTTTTAGTTTTACTTGGAGAAAAAGGTTGCATTTTGTTTCAAAAATTTTTGCAATTGTTTTTCTTGCCCTTTCTCCTATTGATTTTATTTCTTTTCCGTTTTTTCCCACAATTATTCCTTTTTGACTTTCATTGGCTACAAAAATATTTGCTCTAATAAAAAGACCTCTTTTTTTATTTTCTAGGGTATCAATATCTACATACAAAGAATAGGGAAGTTCTTCTTTTAAGTTTTCAATAGCCTTTTCCCTTATTATTTCACTAATTCTAAAATTTATTTTTTGATCTGTGTAGTATTCTTGTGGATAATAAAGTGGGCCTTCTGAAAAATTTTCGTAAATTTTATTTTTTAATTCTTCTGTGTTAATTTTTTTCTCAGCAGATATCTTAATTATATTGCTATCTTCTATTCCTTTTTCTTTTAGAAATTGCGTTATTTCTTTTATTTTTGTATTTTTAAGATCAACTTTATTAAGTAGTACTAAAAATTTAATTTTAGAGTTTTTAATTATTTCTAGCATTTTATTTTCTTCTTCTCCAGGTGTATCTTGTATGTCGATTATGTATAGAATAAGCTCAACTTCTCCTATTGAAGAGTGTATGTTGTTCATCATTGCGATATTAAACTTTTTTTTACTCAGATGAAATCCAGGTGTGTCTATAAAAATGATTTGTCCCCTGTCGTCTGTAAAGATTCCTTTTATTTTATTTCTAGTTGTTTGTGGAATAGGGGATATGATTGATATTTTATGCCCGCATATTGAATTTAAAAGGGTAGATTTTCCAGTTGATGGTCTACCAAGTATTGCTGCAAATCCTGATTTCATGTTTTAGCATTCCTTAAATATGTGATATTCATTCATTTTTTTATTATAATTAATTATATAGTATTTTATATGCTTTATTTTTAAATAAAATTTGAGGAATTTTCGTTTGGCAAAGGTAAATTTTGAAGTTTTTTGCGAGCAATGTGGTGAAAAAGTTGGACTTAATAGGACTATTTGCCCTAACTGTGCTGCTAAGCTTGGTGATATCGAATGTCCAAATTGTCGGCATGTAGGTCCAGTTTCTGCCTTTGGAGAGGGCTGCCCTAATTGTCACTATAGCCCTTTTCAAGAGCTTAAAGAAAAGCCCTTTAAAAGAAAAGAAAGAGCAAGAATGGCGAGTGATGGAGTAGTTTCTAAAGTCTTTATAAGGCTTTTCCATTTTGGGGTTAATGTGAATATTTTACTATATTTATTTTCAAGTTTTTTATTTGTTATACTTTTTCTTTATATTGTTTATGGTTAAAGGCTTTGTATGGGTATTACAGTTTATTACTTATTTTCTATTTTTACATCTTTTGTTATGGGTTCTAGTATGGAGTCTGTTAAAGACAATGTTCTCAAGAGCACTATTTTTTATTATGATGTTGAAGAAGTTGAATTTCCTTATGCTAGAAAACAGACTTTGCAATTTATTGCTAAAACTCATTTAAAATATGCTGTTTTTAATTTTGACAAAAATAAAATGTTTTCATACACTTTTGTTTTTGATAAAAAATTAATATCCCAGTATTCAATTTTTATTGAGGTAAAGAAAAAGTTTGGCGAGGCTACATTGGTAACACCTTTAAATTATTTATGGGATCTTGGTGAGTATATTATTATTTTAAATAAAAATATTTTAAGAATGACTTTAAAATCTTATATTGTAAATTATAATAAATGATTTTTAATAAGGTTGATAATTGGAAAAAATTTTAAAACGTTTTTTATGTTTAGTTTTGTCGATGTCTTTTTTATCTTTTGCCGATCATTTTTATGATAAAAAAGTTGTAATAAACAGGGTCAAGTTTTTTGTAAAAATAGCAGCTAATGAATTTGATAGGGCAAAAGGTTATATGGGCACTGAAAAAGTTGAATATGGAAATGGAATGCTTTTTGTTTTTAAAAAAGAACAAAATTTATCTTTTTGGATGGAAAATACACCTTTACCCCTTGAAATAGCCTACATTGATGCAAATGGAATTATTAAAGAGATTTATGATTTAGAACCATACTCTAGGGCAAGTGTTAATTCTTTTTATAAAGTAAAGTATGCTCTTGAGCTTCCAAGAGGCTCATTTTCTAAATTTCAAATAAAAATAGGTGATAAAGTGCATTTTTGCTTTGATATTAATTCTTTATCAGTAGAATGATTTTGAAATTATTGGGCTTTAATTTCTTGAAGTTCTTCTTCGATTTGATCTTCTTTAAGTTCATTTTTATTAGATTCTTTTGTTGAATTTGCTTTTTCTTGCTTTAAAGCGGTCTGATCACTTGATGCTTTATTTGCATTGTTATTTGTTTCATTATTATCAATGTTTTCGTTATTGGTTGTTATTATTTTTTTGAAAATAGTTATTGTTGAGGCGATTTCGTCAATTGCATCAAGCAAAAGCGTTTCACTTGCAAATTCTTCTGCTTTTACAATATATACTAAAGAGTTAATTCCTCTTTCTGCATTATGAATAATCTCCCACGATCCAAGTACTCTGTTATTATAGCTGTCGCTCATAAGAGAATCAGATATTTCTTTAATTTTTTGTGTATTTACATCAAATACTTTGACAATTCCAAATATTTCTCTTATTTTTGAATTTTTATATGAGTTTAGTCTTGATCTAATAATTACTTCTTCTCTTTCGTTATTGTTTATGTTTTTAAATGCTATAAAGTCATTCTCTGAGTCTATTTTATATTCAATTTTGTTTTTATCTAAAAATTTTTTAATTCTCTTGTCATACTGTATATTCTTGTGGCTGCAAGAAATGAGTGTAAAAATGATAATAATCGTGCTATAGAATAATGCATTAATATTCATTATTCTTGGAATTAACATTGTATTATTTGACATATGATTATTATAATTTAATTGTGAGGATTTTAAAAGTAATTTATGCGTCTTCAAGATAGCGGCTATTCATATACTGTTATTCAATCTAAAAATAATTATTCACAAAAATCTTCTTTTGGAATTTCTTTTGTAATATTGAGCAGAGGAACAAAAATTTTTAGAGAAGATTTGTTTGAATTTTTATCCAATTTTGACTTTATAAGAGAAATAATTTCAATTGAAAAACAGAGCAATAGAAGTTCTTTGCAGTTTATCTCAGAAAGTTATGATAAGTTAAAATTTATTTTACTCTCTGATGATTTGAATTCTGGAGAAAAGGTTAATTTAGCAATGAAAGAATCCAGCTGTGATTTTGTTTTTGTTTTGCAAAGTGATATGTACTTGTTAAATCCTTTTTGGATTCCAAATATATTTGATGAAATAGTCAAAAAAAATGTTCTTCTTGTTGGTGGTGAATTTTTCGATAAAGAAGAGGAGATAATCCCTTCAATTTTTCTTCCCAGCATAGATAAACAGCAAAAGTTTAAGGTAATTTTAGTAAATTCTGAGAAAGACTATGAAAAAACTTTGATTACCATGGATTATTGTGGACTTTATTCTAAAGAGAAGTTTTTACAGCTTGGAGGTTTTGACGGAAGGATTCAAAATGAATATTTTCAAAGAATAGATTTTGGACTAAGAGCTATTTATTTTGGAGAACATGTTTATATTTATAGAAAGCTGAGAATCCAGTATACTGCATTAAATTCGCCGGAAAATTTGACCAAAAATAAAAGTTTTTTAATTTTTTTGCTTAAGAATTATGTCCCAATTTTTGTTGGAAATGGTGTTGTTTTTTCTTTTTTGAGGTTTTGTAAAATTTGTTTAAAATACAAAATTAATCCTTTTCTTTTCCAAAAAGAGTTTAAGGAAATAAAAGGTGAGATTACTAAAAATAGCTTAAGATTCAAAGGAGACTTAAAGAGTGCCATCGAACTTTGGGAAAATGATATTATTGATTGATTTGTTTTTGTTTTCATATTTAAGCTTATATTCTAATACTTCTGATTACTTAAATGTTCTTGATTTTTTTGATGCTAATGTTTTTAAGTTTGATTTTAACATTGAAAATGATGTTTTTACAATTGAAAATGATAAAGGATATTTGAAGTTTAGGGTAGGTTTTGAATATGCTCTGACATCTTCTGGTTATTATATGTTTGTAGATCCAATTATTGACATTCGTGGAGAAATTTTAATAAGCCAAAAGGTATTAAAACAAATTGAAAATTATTTCAGTTCTCTTAAAAGTTATAATAAACCCAGAATCACTTCGATAATCATTGATCCTGGACATGGTGGTCATGATGCTGGTGCGGTTGTGACTTTAAAGATAAATGGTTACGATGTTGTGCTTCAAGAAAAAGATTTTGCATTAACTTATTCTATATATTTGTCTAAAATTTTAAGTAATTATTTTGTAAATAAAAATATTTTGCTAACTCGTATAAATGACGTTTTTTTAACTTTAAAAGAGCGATCGGAATTTGCAAATGCAATAAAGCCAAATTTTCCAAATAATGTTATATTTTTATCCATACATGCTAATGATGCTCCAAATAATGAAGCTAGAGGGGTTGAGTTTTGGTATCTTCCTGAAGATTCGAAAAGAGAGGTTATTAAAGATTTTAAGGGGTATGATATTAAAGGTAATAGATACTTAAGCGAGCTTAATGATATACTAGATATTAAATATAAATATGAATCGAAAAGATTGGCTGAAATTTTGTATAAAGTATTTAAAAGTGAGTTAAGTGAAACTAATATTAGGCCAATTAGAGAAGAACAATGGTTTGTAATAAAAAATAGCAGTATGCCTGCTGTATTGATTGAAATGGGGTTTTTGTCCAATATTTTAGATGCTAAATTGATTTTGGATTATAATTACATGAGCAAGTTTAATATCCTAATACTTAAATCTTTGATGGAATTTATAAATTTTTATGAAAAATAATATTTCGGATATATTTTTTAAGTATAATGCGATGATTTATAAATTTTTTAATTTGAAAAAAGAGTATATTTTTAGGTTGCTTTTAGGGGCTTTGGCAGCAAGCTTTTTGTTTTCTATTTGTATGGTTTTTTTAAATTATGACAATCTTTTTTCAAGAAAGGTTTTTTATTTTTACTCTAGCAAGGGGTTTATCGTTAATTTAAGGTATTTAAGAGATGAAAAAAATTTGAAAGATAATTTAGATCTTTTAGTAAAAGATTTCCTTTTAGGGAGCAATGAAGGGTTGTCTTTTGGGTTTTTATTAAGCGATGTAAGATTTTTGTATTCTTTTTTAAAAAATGGAATTTATTACATAAATCTTTCAAAGGAATTTTATGATTCTTTTAATAACGGTGATTATAATGAATCTTATGAATCTTTTGATGTTAAGGTTAATCTTTTTGCTACGGCTTTAATAAAAACAATACGTTTTAACCATCCTAGTAGGGTAAAAAAGCTTGTTATTCTTGTTGAAGGGTGTATGCTAAAGGAGCAAAATTGATAAATTTAATTTTAATTTAATGATAATGGCAATTAAAAAACGAAAATTTTATAAAAGATTTATATATAAGGAGTTGGTTTACATGAAGAGGAAAGCGAAAAGTATTTTATTTTTTTTATTATCCACTGCTCTTTTTGCTCAAGAGACTGATGGATTAACAGAGGGCTCTAAAAGGGCAGAGCCTGGAGAATTGGTTTTAGATTTTGCTGAACTTGCAAGAGATCCAAGTTCAACTAAACTTGATCTTACAAATTATGTTGATTATGTTTATTCAGGTGCTTCTGGGATTGTTAAGCCGGAAGATATGGTTGTAGATCTTGGAATAAGTAATTGGAGTGTTTTACTTACTCCTTCTGCAAGGTTGCAAGCTTATGTTAAAAATTCAGTTGTTGCGCCTGCTCTTGTTAAGAGCGAATCCAAAAGGTATGCAGGTGATACTATTTTAGGAGTAAGAGTTTTATTTCCAAGCTATTCTCAATCATCTGCTATGATTATGCCACCATTTAAAATTCCTTTTTATTCAGGGGAAAGTGGAAATCAATTTTTAGGCAAAGGTCTTATTGATAACATTAAAACCATGAAAGAGATCAAAGTATCAGTTTATAGTTTAGGGTATGAGGTAGATCTTGAAGTTTTATTTGAAGATATGAATGGTATGGAGTATGCTTATTCTTTAGGGACTTTAAAGTTTAAGGGGTGGGCTGATTTGATTTGGTCAAATCCTAACTATATTCCTAATATATCAGCTAGAATAATTAAAGACGATGTTCCCAATTATCCTCTTGCTTCAAGTAAAATGAGATTTAAGGCTTTTAGAGTTTCAAAATCTCATAGTTCAAAAGAGCAAAATTTTATCTTTTATGTGAAAGATTTGAGAGTTCTTTATGACAAGCTAAGCGTTTCAATAGATTCTGATATTGATAGTGAGTCTGTATTTAAAGTTTATGAAACTAGTGGAGCTGAATCCCTTCGCAAATTAAAGGCACACGAGACTTTCAAAAGAGTTTTAAAGCTTCGAGAAAAAATTTCTATGCCCGAAGGTTCTTTCCAAAACTTTATAGAAAAGGTTGAGAGTGATAAACCTGAAGAATCATCTTCAGAAAATTAGGTTTAAATTAATATGTGAAGCTAGCCTAAAGGGTTAGCTTCACATATATGTGATGTTTTTTAATAGGAAATGGTATGGAAATATTAGATTTGGAAAATGAAGAGCTTTTAGGGGTTTTTTTTGAAGAAGCTCAAAATCTTGTAGATATCCTTGAAGAGAATATTATGTCATTAGAGGATGATCCTAATAATTCTGATACTATTGATGAAATATTTAGGGCAGCTCATACTTTAAAAGGAAGTTCTGCTTCTCTTGATATGATGGAGCTATCTGATTTTACTCATATTGTCGAAGATGTTTTTGATGCTATTAGAGATGATAAGGTAAATATAAACAATGCTCTTGTTGATTTGCTTTTAAGTTCATTAGATATTATTAAGGAAATGCTTGCGCTTCGTCTTGATGGCAAGATTTATTTGAATGATATAAGTGATCTTAAAAGCAAATTAAAGCAATTTTTAGTAATTGATGATCAAACCTGTATTAAGAGACTTGAGGAAAATTCAACTAAAAACAATTTTTATCTTTCAAAATTAGATCTTGAGGAGATAAAAGAGGGATTAGGAATTGGACAAAAGGTTTTAAGGATCAGTGTTATTTTTAATACAAATAGCGATTCTGAAGTTGAAAATGGTGGATTAAAAATATTTAATATTTTAAAAAATTTAGGGTCTGTGCTACATACAATTCCTAAATATGAGCAAATAATTGAAAATAAATTTTTAGCAAGAGTGGATTATTATCTGATATATTCAGATATAGAGGGCGTGAAAAAAAGTTTAGATCCTTCAAGTTTAATTGCAAGCTATTTAGTTGATGAATTTAATGTAGAAGAAGAATTAAAAAGGTTTGCAGATAGAAAGATTGAAGATGTTGATTTAGATTTCAAACCCGTTTTAAATGATAGTTTTGATTTTGCAGAGAGTGAGATTTCTGATTTATTGCTTGAGATTGAAAATCAAAAGTTATTTAAAGTTAGATTGTATTTTGTAAAAGACAATCCCATGGCTACTATTAGTGGGCTGCAAATGCTTCAAGCATTAAAAAGTCTTGGAAAAATTTTCAAGTCTATTCCAGATTCTAGTGAGTTGTTGACAGATAAGTTTTTTAATTTTGTTATATATTACTTAATATCAAATGCCAGTGAGGACAGTATTGTTAAAAAGATTAATTTGCCCGATGTTGTTAGTCATTTTGAAATCGAAAATGTTGATTTAGAATCTTTAAAGAATATAAGTCTAAAAGAAAACAATGAAGTGCTTTCTAAAGTAAATAAAAGCATTAAAAAAAACAATCCAATTAGCGTTAATTTAATTAGAATAGATAGTAAAAAAATAGATTACATATTAAATCTTGTAAGTGAGGCTGTAATAAGTAAATCATCTTATAATCAAATAAATTCAGAAATGATTACATTGTTTTATAATTTTAATTATTTTTATGATTATCAAGAAAGTTTCCAGAGAAACTTTTTAATTGATTTGAAGATAATTTTTAAAGATGCAGGCTTAACATTAGAAGATGAGATCGAATCACATATTAATTCTTTGATGAATTTTAAAATGGAAAAGTCTCTTAATGATATATCCGAATTGAGAAATTCTTTTTTCAGACTTCTTCAAAATTTCAAAATGACTTCTGGGCGACTATCTAGAATAATTACAGATTTGCATGAGAGCGTTTTAAAAACTAGAATGTTGCCAATATCTAATATATTTTCAAGGTTTACAAGAGTTGTCAGGGATCTTTCAAAGAAATTGAATAAGCTTGTAAATCTTGAAATGGAAGGAGAGGAAACTGAGCTTGATAAGTCCGTTATAGATGATCTTGTGGATCCTTTGATGCATTGTGTTAGAAATTCAATGGATCATGGACTTGAAACAGCTGAAGAGAGAGTTAAAAAGGGAAAGAACAAAGTAGGTACTATAATTTTGCGTGCTAAGAATGAGGGTAATGTAATATCAATTGAGATTGAAGATGACGGAATTGGTATAGATCCAAAGATTATTAGGCGTAAATTAATTGAAAAGGGAACAATAAAGGAAGATGCAATTTATTCTGATTTTGAACTTATTAACTTAATTTTTGCTCCTGGATTTTCAACAGCAGTTCAAGTGACAGACCTTTCAGGTAGAGGCGTTGGTCTTGATGTTGTAAAAAAAAGCATTGAGAAGCTTAATGGAACTATTTTGGTAGAATCAGAAATTGGTATTGGAACAATTTTTAGGATTAAACTACCATTGACATTAGTGATTATACAAGGTCTTTTGGTAAAGTCGGGATCCGAGACCTATGTTATCCCTTTAAATAATGTTCTTGAAACTCATAGAATAACCGAGCATGATATAAAATTACTTGAAAATTATCATGAAGTTTATAATTTAAGAGACGAAATCATTTCTGTTCTCAGGCTTGATAAACTTTTTAATATAACAAGAGATGATTCATTAATAGAGAAATTTTTAATAGTTGTTAATATTAACAACATAAAGACTGCAATTGTTGTAGACTCTATTCTTGGTGAAGAAGATTTTGTAGTAAAGCCTATTAAGGATAAATTTTCATCAAGCGCGGGTATAGTTGGGGCTACTACACTTGGTAATGGTAAAGTTGTATTAATAATTGATGTTTTTAAACTTTTTGATTTAAAAAAGGATACTAAGGAGTGAATCTCTTGTGCAGATAAAAGAAATTTATTTTGGACCCAAAATTTTAGATGATAAAAATAGTAATTCTAAATTGACCAATTTTGATTTTAAGGTTGTTTCTTTTGAGCTTGGATCGGATCATTATTTAGTAGACATTATGCAGGTTAAAGAAATTAGAAAATCTAGTAATTTTACTTATGTTCCGAATGCCAAAAAATATGTAGCTGGGCTTGATAATTTACGAGGCGAAATAATTCCTATTATAGATCTTAGAATAATGTTTAATTTGGAATTTAATAAAAAAGATCTTGAAGATATTATGGTTTTAAAACATAAAGACCTTCTTATAGGGGTGATTGTTGATAAAATTAATAATGTTTTTTCAATAGATTCTAGTCTTATTCAAGATCCACATCCAGTTTTATCTCAAGATTCTTTAATAAACTATATAAAAGGCGTTGTAGATTATAACGAAAAACTTTATATACTTCTTGATGTTTTTAAAATTTTTAATTATGGCGAAGAAGAAAGGGTTTTAACCTCCGGTCAAAATTTTGTTGAAAAAACCGATTTTGTAGACGATTGTGGTAATTTAGATATCCTGGAGAATGCTAAAAGTAATTTATCTAATAATGGTTTTTCAAAAAATACTAATAATAATGAAAATTCAACTGTAAACAATATTGCAGCTTTTAATTTGGAGAATATTAAAAAAAATCTTTTGAAATTCTCGTTTAATGCTTCTTTAGTAAATGATGTGTTTTTAGAAAAAGTTGGAGTAAAATTTAATATGGTTGATACTGATTGCTTGCCTTACGATAGTTTTTTAAATGAATTTTATTCAAAATCATCAGGAAATCTATGGGGAGCTGATTGTTTGGAAGAATTTCAAAATGAAATTGTTAAGAATCGCTTAAATTTTATGGATAATTTGAATTCTATTTTCAATATATTAGAAATTGGTTGCGGTAATGGAAGGGAGACTATGGCCCTAGTTAACGCTTTGTCTGAGTATTATGTAGGACCATTTAAGTTGACAGCTATTGATAATGATTTATCAAAAGTGGTTGAAACTTCCAGGTTGATTTTTTCAGAGTCAGAAATTGGTATTAGTGAAATTTATCGTAGGAACTCTTTTGAACAAAGTCCTGGAGTTTATAAATTTAAGTCAGAAATTCTTAATAACGTTTTATTTGAATATTCTGATGCTCTTTTTTCAGATTTGCCTGATCATTTGGGAATGGTTTTTTTAAAAGATGTTTTATGTTTCTTAGATAGTAAAGATCAAATTTTAATTTTGAATATTATTGCTTCCAAAACTATTAAAGGGGCTCTTTTGTTTTTAGGAGATAATGAAGAACTTAAAAATAATGATATTTTTATAAAAGAAAAATCTACAAAATATTTTAACTTGTACAGGAGAGTCTAAAGGAGAAATTAATGAGAATAGATTATATAGAGCCATTTTTGGATGCCGCTTCTTCGGTTTTAAGAGATATGTTACTTGTTGAGAATATAGAAATGGGTAAACCAGGGCTTAAATCGATAAATCAAAAGATAAAAGGTGTTTCTGTAATAGTAGGACTTGCTGGATCTGTTGAGGGTAGTATAATTATTGATATGGATATAGAAACAGCTCTTTTTGTTGCTTCTAAGTTAAATTTTGAAGAATATTGCGATTTTGATGATGAGGAAACAAAAGAGATGGTTGCTGCAACTCTCACCGAAGTTGGCAACATTATTGCTGGAAATTTTGTTACTACTTTGCATGCCAAAGGCTTTGTATTTGATATAACTCCACCCGCTTTTATTTATGGAGAAAATATGAAAATAAGTAATAAAGGTTCTGAGGCTTTAATTGTTCCTTTTTCTTTGCCTGATGGTAAAATTATAGAAGTTAATATTGCAATAAGAGAGAGGGTTTGATATGAAAAAAATTCTTTTTATTAGAAAAGAGAGGTTAATATGATTCAAAAGACTACAATTGCTGCAGATTCTTCATCTAAGCCTAGAGGAATCAATTATGATACAGGCATTCCCTTTAATGTTTTGATTGTTGACGATTCTGTTTTTACCGTAAAGCAGCTTACACAAATTTTTACATCAGAGGGTTTTAATATTATTGATACAGCAGCTGATGGAGAGGAAGCCGTAATAAAATACAAGAATCATTATCCTAATATTGATATTGTCACTCTTGATATTACCATGCCCAAAATGGATGGAATAACTTGTCTTTCTAATATTATGGAATTTGATAAAAATGCTAGAGTGATAATGATATCTGCTTTAGGCAAAGAACAATTAGTTAAAGATTGCTTAATAAAAGGAGCTAAAACATTTATTGTTAAACCATTAGATAGAGCAAAGGTTCTCCAAAGAGTAATGTCTGTGTTTGTTAAATAACTTGTTTATAAAAACAGCTCAAGCTTTAATTTTATTATTTTTATTCTTTTAGAAAAAAATCATTTCATTACTTATTTTATCTGAATTCTTTAAAAAATAAGTAATGTTAAGGTTTAATATTTTTATAGGTTCTGTATTATTTTCTATGTAAAGTTCTAATTTGTAAAATCCTTTTTTTGTGTATATTAGTGAATAGCTTTTAAGATTCCCATTTATATTTTTAATTTTAAATATTTTATATTTTAAAAATTTGGTATCAATAAGTTCGCTTTGAATTAGGTATTTATTTGCTTCTTTGTAGTTTAAATTTAATAAGCTATAGTCAGTTTTATTGATCATTATGCTTTTTACAAAATGTTCGGTTAGTTTATAAATATTTTTTTCTATTTCGCTTGTTGGAAAATTAGTATAGTATTCTTTTTCTAAAATTAAATTAAAAGATGAATATTGTTTTATTTCTTCGTTTACTTTTTTTTCAATTGAGAGGTCCAAAAGTCTAGCATTAAGTGGAAAATTTAATAATGTAAATAGCATTGTAATTATTGGGCTTTTCATTTTAATTCCTGATTTTTATTAATTATTTTTTTTACTTTTTCAATTTCTAAAGGTATTTTGCTTTTTCGCTTTGAATTTAGTTTTTCTTTTAGTAGAAGATTGTTAAATGATTTTGCAAGTTCATATACTTTTTCTTCGCTTAAAGTAAAAGGAATTTGAATTTTTCGATATTCTAATGGGTCTTGTAAAATTTTTGTCATTAGAATAATAGGATTTAAAAAGCTTGCCTTGAAAAATTTATAAAAATTCATTAAAAAAATGGTAAATGATGCAAACAATGCAAATAGAAAAATTCCAAGAATAGAGTCGCTTTTTCTTTGCAAATATTTATCTATATAAAATTTTGTCTTTTCTATTTCTATTACTCTGTATTCACTAGGACTGTAGTAAACAAATATTTCGTCTGATTTTGAGTATATTATGTCTTCTTTTTCCTTGATTATTAAGATGAAGGGATATTTTTCTTTAATGTAAGCTTTTTCATTTATTATTGATATATTTTTAATAATATTAAATTCTTGTTTTTCTGGTATTGAATTTACAATTTTTGAGCTTGATATTATTATAAAAAATGTAAATGGTATTAATAAGCTCATTGAAAATGTTCTAGCAAATGCTGTTAGTATTAGGTTCTTTTCTTTTGAATTGTAATAGATTTCTATTATTAGATCGTTAAACCTAAGAAGTCTTAAAAATCTCAATTTGAAAAGTGACAGCATTATTGGATTTAATATGGTTTCGTGGGTAACAATTATGTTTTTAAGTTGATATGAACTGTAAAATACTAAAGGGATAAGGCAGTGAATTATATCGAAGAATAGATTGTTTCTAACGTAGATTTCCAATCTTTGGGAAAGGTAAGCTTTGGTTATTTTGTATAAAAAAATGAAAATAAAAATTGTATCAAATAGAAACCCAAGAAATATTAGTGCAAATCGTATTTTGTATGGTAAAAAAAGAATTATTGAGAGTTCTTCGATTAAAAGTTCAAATATTGAAAAAATTATTATTGCTTTTAAAAAAATCGAAAATTTTTTTACCATTTATTTCCCTTAGCTATTTCTAATAATTCTTTGATTATTCTTGAATCATATTCTCTAGAGCCTGATTGTTTTATTGAAAACCAACTTTCATCATACCCAATAAAACCTTTGACGGGATTATTTTTATATTTTGGAATTCTTGCTCTGGCTGAAAAAATAGCAATTAATGTTGAAATTGGAGACATTGTTTGCAAAATTTCATATTTAAAAAAGCTTTCAATTATGAGTTTGGCTGTTTTTTCGTCTAGAAAATCAGTATCATTGCTTATTGCTTTTGAAGTCGATTCGATATTTTTAATAGTCAATTCGATTCCTTTTTCAAAGCAGTATTTAATTACCAATACTTTCAAGAGAAGTAATATCTTTATATAATTTTTTATGATGTCTGATGAATAAAGGGCTTTATTTTCCTTTTGTATTAAATATATTGTATAAGAGTTTTTTCCTTCAAATAGTTTATTTATGTAAAAAGTAATGTATCCATTGCTTATAGTATTAAAATTATAAAAGAATTCTTTTCTTAAAGATGAATTGACTTTAACGAAGTTAAATATCAAATTTAAGTCGTTTTTTGTTAATTCTTTGGTAAAAAGAGGCTTTACAATGTTAAAATCAATAGCCTCAATGCCAGACAAAACAAATGGTGTAATCATTATATCTGTTTTATCTTTAACGTATTGAATTAGATCTTTTAGTTCTGACTCAAAATCATTCTTGATGAATGTAGTAATAGTTTTTTTGTTTTCCTTTAAATAGCTGAGTATTTCAATTTCTTTTTCTATAGCAGATAAACTTTTTATGCTTTCATGATTGAATAGGTAATGATATATGTAAGGAAAATATGGTTTTATATTCATTTGATTAGGTCCAATAGCTCAAGTGGATTATGGAGTATGTATTTTGCTCCATTTTGTTTTAATTCTTGAACACTTCTAAATCCCCAAGAAACCCCTATTGGCATAAATCCAGCGTTTATTGCAGTTAACATGTCTACATCACTGTCTCCAATATATGCAATTTCTTCTTTTCTAACATTTAATTCTAATATCATATCAAGAGCATTCTCAGGATCTGGCTTTGGTGGAAATTTTTTTGAACAACCTCTGATTTCAAAAAAAAATATATTTCCAAAAATATTTTTTACCAGAGTTATTAATTCTTCGTGATTTTTATTACTTAAAATCCCAATTGGAATATTAAGTTTATTCATATTTTCTAGAAGAGTTTTTATGTTTTCGTATGGTTGTGTTTGAGATGAAAGGTTTTTATTGTATTCTTTTACAAATTCTTTGTAAAGTTTGTTTTGTAAATTAGGATTATTATATTCAAGAGATAATAGCTTTAGAGTATCTATTACAAACTTGTTAAATCCTCTTCCAACAAGGGCATTGAATTTATTTAGTTCGATTTTATTGTATCCTAAGTTTGAAAGAGCAGAATTCATTGAGAATGCAATATCCAAGATGCTATTTACCAGGGTTCCATCCATATCAAAAATACAGGCTTTGATTTTCATAGTACTCTCTTTTATAAATGTTTAGTCATTCTTTTATTTTATCATTAATTTGTTTTCTTTATTAAGGTTTTTATATTTTAAGCATTTTTTATTTACTAGTAATTAATTTTTATAAATAATTTATTTTGTTTATTAAAATATAAAAATGTTATTGAAAATATAAATTTTAAGTTTTATTATATTTCATTAGAATAGAATATTGTAAGTCATTTGTGTTTGATATTTATTAGGGTTGAATCTTAATGAGAGAAGATATATTAGTATTAGAAAATATTACAAAAAAGTACGGCGATTTTATTGCCAATGATGATGTTTCTATTAAATTTAAGGCAGGCGAAGTTCATGCTATTCTTGGAGAAAATGGTGCTGGAAAGACCACTCTAATGAAGACTATTTATGGAATTCATCAAGTAAATAGCGGTCGAATTATTTTAAAAGGTCAAGAAGTAAGCTTTAAGGATTCAAGTGAGGCTATTCGAAATGGGATTGGAATGGTTTTTCAACATTTTATGTTAATTCCACAATTTACTGCTGTTCAGAATATTATTCTAGGATATGAAAATTCAAAATTTGGTTTTATTGATTACAAACAAGCTAGAAGAAAAATAAATTATCTTTCAGAAAAGTATGGTTTAAAAATAGATTTAGAGAAAAAGGTTGAAGATTTGAGTGTTGGTATGGAACAAAAAATAGAGATATTAAAAGTTCTTTATCGAAATGCAGATATTATTATTTTTGATGAACCTACTGCGGTGCTTGCTCCAAGTGAAGTTGATGATTTTATGAATATTTTAAAGGTGCTCACTCAAGAGGGTCATACTGTAATACTTATTACTCATAAAATAAAAGAAATTAGGTCTATTGCAAAGCGATGTACAATTATGCGCCTTGGAAAGACTGTTAAAACTGTTAATATTGCTGAGATTGATGACAGAGATCTTACAAAATTAATGATAGGGAAAGAGATTGCACTTCGTTCATCTAAGATTCAATTTGAAAATCATTTTAATGTTCTTGAAATAAAGAATTTAAGCATTAAAGATGAGAGAGGAATTTTAAAAGTTAAAGACGTTAATCTTAATCTGAGAAATGGTGAAATTCTTGGGATATCAGGTATTGAGGGAAGTGGCCAAGAGGATTTGGTTGATGCAATTTTGGGTTTAAAAAGTATATTTAAGGGCGATATTTTTAAAAAAAATGCTTCGGGCAATTTAGAATCTTTAAAAGGTTTAACAATTAAGCAAATAATAGATAAAAAAATTGGTAATATCCCTTCGGACAGGCAGAGGCACGGTCTTATTTTAGAATTCAATGTTATGCAAAATATTGGGCTTAAGAGCTTTGATAATCCTGATTATTTGAGATTTAAAAAAAATCATTCAAAGAATAATTTTGATTTAAAATTTAATTTTTTCAATTTTATTAAAAGACAATTTAATAAGGTTAAAAAACAATTTGTAGGGTTTGATCTTAACATTTTAAAAAAATTGAGCAACCAACTTGTAAATTATTTTGATATTAGACCAAGAAATATTTTTAATAAGGTAAAATATTTATCTGGAGGTAATCAGCAAAAGGTTATTATTGCTCGCGAGGTTAGTTTAGAGCCAGATATTCTTTTGGCTATTCAACCTACAAGAGGTCTTGATGTTGGAGCTGTTGAGAATATTTATAAAAGAATAATAGAGCAAAGAGATGCAGGTAGATCTGTTTTGTTAGTTTCTCTTGAACTTGATGAACTTGTTAATGTTTGTGACAGAATAGCTGTGATGCATGATGGAAAGATAGTAGGTATTTTAGAAGACAATTTTGATATTGATGTTATTGGTAAAATGATGATAGGTTTAAGCTAAATGAGAAGTAGTAAAAATGTATGCAGTAAATTTATATTGAAATTTTTAAATTCTTCAGTATTTGTAAGTGTTTTTGCTCTATTTGTTGGATTTTTAATTGTTGGTTTAGTGGTAATAGTGTTTGGCTATTCTCCTTTTAGAATGTATTTTATCATACTAGAGATTATGTTTTCGTCTCCCAAACATTTAGGTTATGTTTTAAGTTATGCAGCTCCTTTAATTTTTACAGGCCTTTCTATTGGTATTTCTTTAAAAACAGGTCTTTTTAATATTGGGGTTGAAGGTCAGTTTATGCTAGGATCTATTGTTGCTTTAATAGCAGCGGTTTTACTTGATTTGCCCCCAATTTTGCATGTAATTACTATTTTTGTTATTACTTTTTTAGCGTCAGGTAGTTTAGGAATTTTAATTGGATATTTAAAAGCTAAATTCAATATTAGTGAAGTAATTTCAGGAATAATGTTTAATTGGATATTGTTTCATTTGAATAATATAATTTTAGATTTTAGTTTTATTAAAAGAGATAATAGTGATTTTTCAAAGTCCATTAAAGAGAGTGCATTTATTGATTTTTTAGGCTCTTGGAAGCTTTCACCAGAAGGTCTTGCTTATAGGGCTTCTCATCCTTTTATTAATGAACTTTTAAAAGCTCCTCTTCATTTTGGAATAATTTTAGGTATCATTTTTGCTATTTTAATATGGTTTTTGCTTAATAAAACTATTATTGGATTTAAAATAAATGCCACGGGAAATAATATTGAAGCTTCAAGATGTATGGGCATTAATGTAAAAGCTGTTCTAATCTTTTCAATGTTTCTCTCAGCAGCTGTTGCAGGTCTTGCTGGTGCTGTTCAAATTATGGGTGTTAATAAATCTATATTCAAGCTTTCTTACATGGAAGGAATTGGTTTTAATGGGATAGCTGTTTCTTTGATGGGGAATAATTCGCCGATTGGCATAATATTTTCTAGTGTTCTTTTTTCTATATTGCTTTATGGAAGCAGCAGGGTTCAAAGTTTAATGGGTCTTCCATCTTCAATTGTATCTTTGATGATGGGAATAATTGTTCTTGTAATTTCTGCCGGTTATTTTTTAAATAAAATCTTTTTAAAAGGTGTTAAGGGTGTCAAATATAATAATATTCTTAATTAGTGAAACTCTAATAAATTCTCAAACCTTAATTTTAGCTGGCCTTGGGGGTCTAATAAGTGAGAAAAGTGGAATTATTAATATTGGACTTGAAGGAATAATGACAATAGGAGCATTTTCAGGAGCTGCAGTTGCATATTTTACACATGACCCATTATTTTCAATTTTTGTTGGTGGATTGGCGGGGCTTGTACTTGCTATTTTGCACGCTGTTTTTACAATTTTTTTAAAATCAGATCAAATTATAACCGGAATGGCGCTTAATTTTTTAGGACCCGCTATTGCTGTTTTTATAAGCACTTTGATTTTTTCTTCTATTTCAACTCCGCCTATAGAAATAAAGTTGCCGATACTTTTTAATGGAATTTTAAGCAAAACGTCTTTTATATTCCAAATTTTTGGCAAAAGATATTCTGTATACATTGCAATATTAGGTGTGGTTTTATTTCATATTGTTTTCAAATACACTAAAATTGGGCTTAGAATTAATGCTAGCGGCGAAAATCCAGAGGTATTAGAGTCTGTTGGAGTTAGTGTAAATAAGATTAGATTTTGTTGTGTTCTTTTGAGTGGGTTTTTAGCAGGGGTTTCGGGTGCTGTTCTTACAACAGTGATTGCATCAAGCTATGTGCAAGGGGTTACAGGTGGACAAGGTTTTATTTCTATTGTAATGTTAATTTTTGGAAAATGGACGCCTTTTGGGGTTTTAATGGGTAGTTTTTTGTTTTCATTCGTAAAAACTTTGGCAATTGTTTTGGCTCAATCGCCTTTTTTGTCTTTGATAATGCCACCCAAAATGTTAGTTATTACCCCATATTTAATTATTATTGCAAGTCTTGTCTTTTTTTCAAAAAGAAATAATGCGCCTAAGTTTTTAGGAATACCTTATAAAAAGCATTAGTAGTTAATAATGGTCTATAATTTGTTTTTCATATTTTGAAAATTCTTTTAATTTTTTAAGAGTTTTTAAATTTTTGCTGTAAATTTTTTTTTGATACCCTTTTTGATCTTTAGTTTATTTGATTAAATAAGTAGATGATTTGTGAGGTAGTTTATTATGCTATTGAAGCTTAAATACAGGTTTGTTGGATTTTTATTATTGTTTTTAATTTTTATATTATTGCTTTTTTCTATGATTTTTAATTTTGTTTTATGTGGTTATTTAGAAGATTATTATAAGCAACTTACAAGGGCGCAATTAAGAAGAGCAGCTTTTTCTACACAATCTTTTTTGGACACTTTGTATGTTATAGTCAGTGGTGCAGCTTCTAATTTGGCACTTGAAACCATATCAGAATTTGCAATTTATGAGAATAGAGGAAAAGATTTCTCTGAGTCTGAATTGATAGATTTAAGAAAAAATCCAAAATTTGTTATTGATTCTGTAAAGGTGAATAAAAAATATCGACAATACTTATACAATTTTATGGCCAATCTTAAAAATGATACCTTTTTTGAAGAATTTGCATTTTTTGATTTTGAAGGAAGAATAATTGTTAGCACAAGGCATGAAAATAATATGGATTTTGGTCATTCTGAGGCTAATACCAATTATTTTAAAAAAGCGGTTGAGGATTATAAGCAAGACCAATTAAAATTTATAGGTTGGTATTCAAATCTTTCTGAAGGAATATCTGCAGAGGTTGCCATTAGGTCTAGGCAAAGCGAAAAAAAGGCTTTTGCAATAATTGTTCCTGTATATTCTCCAGAAGATAAACTTGTTTGTGGGTATTTGGCCGGATATTTGCTTAATGATGTTTTGGCAGATAGTTTTGATAGATTTAGATTCGGTTTTTATAAAAGAGGCAATTTTATTTATGTGGATCCTAATAATATAGCAGTTAATCCTTTTGAAGAATACAATGAAATTAGTAGGGTTAGTTCTAAATTTTTAAATACTCTTAAAGATGTTTTTTCTAAGCCACCTCTTTTATCAAATATTCCTACCGAAGTTTCGGTTTATACTATTGATAGAATATTTTTCCCCGAAATGGGAGAGGAATGTTATTATGCACTGTTGCCTATAAGTAGTAAATTGGGAGAAAAAGGTGGAGTACTTATTGCTAGACTTCCTTATAAAGATATTTACGGAGTAATATCTAGCATAAGATTCCAGTATGTCTTATATTCTGCCTTAGGCATTATTTTATTAAGCATTGTTCTTTTGGCAAGAATAGATAGGGTTATTAGTTTTCGTTTAAACGCAATTAGAGTTTTAGTTCAAGATATGGTTAATGGAAGTTTAGATAAAGATTATGCTCTTGATGATGGCGATGATTTTTCTGATGAGCTTAGTATGCTAAGTCTTCGGGTTGTGAAAATGAAAAAAGCTATTTCTGTAGCAATTGCGAGTGTTTTGAGAAATATTAGCTATGTAAATAAGGCAAGTTTAGAGGTTGCCAGTTCGAGTCAAAATTTAAGCTCTAGTGCGTTACAGCAGGCATCTGCTCTTGAAGAAATGTCAGCTAATGTTGAGCAAATAGCGTCAGGTGTTAATATGAGTGCGAATAATTCTTATGAAACAGAGCAAATAGCTTTAAAGACAAATGAAAATTCCCATATAGGCGGTAAGGCTGTTGAAGAATCTGTTATTGCTATGCAAGATATTGTAGAGAAAGTTAGCGTTATTGAAGAAATAGCCAGAAAGACCAATTTACTTGCTTTAAATGCGGCTATTGAAGCTGCAAGAGCGGGTGATGAAGGAAAGGGATTTGCTGTTGTGGCTAGTGAGATTAGAAAGTTGGCTGATCTTAGTAAAATTTCGGCTCTTGAGATTGGAGAATTAGTTGAAGATAACTCTAAAGTAGCAACTGAAGCAGGAGTGATCTTTAAAGAAATGTTACCTGAAATAGAAGAAACAGCTAATCTTGTTAAGAAGATTTCAGAAGGTAGTTCTAAGCAGAGCGATCAGATTGCTCAATTTAAAATGGCTTTAGATCAAGTTGGAGAAGTCGTACAGTCTTCAGCTTCAAGTAGTGAGCAACTTTCTAGTATGTCCGATAAAATGCTAGAAAAGTCTAAGGAACTCAGAAAATCTGTATTATTTTTTAAAATTAAAGATTCTAAGATTGAAAATCTGGAGGATGGTGAGTATGATTTCAGATTAATGGATTGTCCTGAAGATTCTTTTAAAGATGAAAATCAAGATTTAAAAAGTAATGGAATTTCGACTTTAAATGGTAGTAGGCATAATAATCATTCTTTAAGTATTGAGCCTGAGCCTTCTGTAAGAGCTATTAATAAGCGAGTTGATCCTAAAAAAGCTATCGATATTGCTGATAAGGATTTAAATTTTGATGATGATTTTTCAGAGTTTTAGAGTTTATTTTTTGTAAAAGAGGTGGTTAGTATGAAGCTGAAAGCTAGGATGTTGCTACTTGTTCTTATTCTTATAGCATTCTTTATATCAATTTTATTTTTTGTGTTTGGAATGTTGATTAATAGTAAATTAGTAGATCAGCAGTTTGATCTTATGATCAATCTTATTGGAAACATTAAAAGTTCTTTTAACCTTTATATTTCTTCAATGGAAGAGAAAGTTAGGGTTAGTTCTATGTATTTCAATTCTGCTGAAAAATTTGATGAGTCTAGTAAAATTAAATCCAAAAGGTTGGGTTTTATTTCAGATCAATCTGAAATTCTTGTTCAAAGTGGTAGTAATATGATGGTTACAAACAAAGAAGGTGAAATAGTTTTTACTACTGCTGTTAAGGATAATAGTGATTTTGGCAGATCTATTGGGGATAGAGAATATTTTACAAAACTTAAAGAATCTCAAAGTATTGTTTACAATTCCTTTGTCATGTTGGCAGATCCTGGGTCTATTGAAGAATCTTTGGTTAAAAACATTTCCAAGATAAAAAATAAAAAAGGCCAGATTCCTTACATATTAATAGGTATACCATTAAGAGATTTTGGCACAGGCGATATTTTTGGTTATTTTATGTTTTTTTGTTCAATGGATTATATACATAGATCTTTTAGAGGGATTAATTTTGGAATACTCTCTAGCGGTCGTGCGTTAGCTTATGATACTACAGGTAGATTATTAGTTCATCATACAGTATTACCAGGCGATGTTTTGACGGATCTTAGCGCCTCTTATTCTAATATTCTTAAGAAAACATCTGAAGATTTATTGCAAAAAAATAAAGAAATTTCAACTGTTTACTATTATGATCCTAATAGCAGTAAGAAATATGTGGGAATTAGTCAAAAGGTGTTATTAAACTTGTCTAATAGTAAATTTATCCTTTTAATGAGAACCTCAGAGGATGACTTTTATTATATGTCGCGAGCTACATCTTTAATCTTGGGTATTAGCTTTGTATTTACATTACTCATTCTTGCTATTGCAACTCTTTATCTTGTGAAAAAATTGAGCGCTTCTTTGAATAAGATATTGGAATATTCTGAGCGACTTGCTTCTGGTAATTTTACTGCCGATGTTAATTTTGGCAAGTGGGATACTGTAGAGTTATATAGCTTGTACGAAGGCCTTGAGCAATTGAGAACTAATTTTTCTTCAGTTGCGAAAGGGGTCATTGAAAACCTAGATTACCTTTATGAAAATGCGATTCAAATAGCAAATGCAAGTCAGAATTTAAGTTCTGGCGCTGTTGAGCAGGCATCTACTTTAGAGCAAATGACAGCAAATATTGAGCAAATATCACAAGGTGTTTCTGAGAATACTGAAAATGCATCTACTACTGAAAAAATTGCTGTTAATACTAATGAAAGAACTAAAGAGGGGCATAAATCTGTTGTTAAAGCTATTGAGGCAATGACTGTAATTACTGAAAAAATTGGAATTATTGATGAGATAACAAGACAAACCAATTTACTCGCCTTAAATGCCTCGATTGAGGCTGCACGAGTGGGAGAAAAAGGCAAGGGATTTGAAGTGGTGGCTGCTGAGGTTAGAAAGCTTGCGGATCAAAGCAAGGAATCAGCAAGAGAGATTATTGATATTGCAAGCAGAAGCTTAACCGTTGCAAGTCGAGCTGGAGAAAATTTTGAACAAATAGTTCCCGGTATGGAGCAAACAGCTAGACTTGTGAAAAATATTTCTAATGAAAGTTCTAAGCAAAGCGTTCAAATAGAGCAATTTAAAAATGCAATAGAACAGGTTAGTCAGTTGGTTCAGACAACAGCTTCAAGTAGCGAAGAGCTTTCTGCAATGTCTGAGAAAATGTTAGAGAGTGTAAAAGATTTGAAAGAATCTGTTGATTACTTTAAGATCGAAAAGTAAGTAGAAGATTTTTCAATCTTCTATAACTTTTTGGCGGATTATTATTCTATGACTTTAAAAATTTTAGCACCCCCTAGGCATTCTGTGTTTTTATAAAAAATTGCAAATTGTCCTGGAGAGATTCCATAATCTTTTTTATTTAAAGAAATTTCAATTAAGTTCTTTGCAATAAGTTTTAATTTGCACGAGTATTTTTTTTCTCCATGTCTTATCTTAATTTTGAAATTTTCAAAATCCGAAGGTGTGTCATTTATCCAATGTATTTCATGAACTAAAAATTTGCGTTTTGCTTGTTTTGAATAATTCTCGTTATGGGAGATGTATATAATATTTTTTTCTAAGTCTTTTTCTATGACGAACCACGGTCCATTGCTAAGCTTTATTCCTCTTCTTTGTCCAACTGTAAAAAACCAATATCCGTTGTGAGTTCCTATTATTTTTCCTGTTTCTTTTTCAATTATATTGCCTTTTTTCTCGCCAAGATGATATTTGATAAATTCATCATATTTAATTTTTCCTAAAAAACAAATACCTTGACTATCTTTTCTATTTTTGTTGGGCAAATTTATATTTTTAGCTATTTGTCTTACTTCGCTTTTAAGCAATGTTCCTAATGGGAAGTATAGTTTTGACATTTGTTTTTGAGAGAGATGAGATAAAAAGTAACTTTGATCTTTAATTTTATCTTTTGCCTGTTTTAAAAAAAATTTTTTATCTTTTGTTTGTATTTTGGCGTAATGTCCTGTGACAACCAAATCATATTGTTCATTGATTTTCTCAAAAAACGCTCCGAACTTTATTCTTTGATTACAAAAAATATCCGGACTTGGAGTATTGCCATTTTTTAGTTCTTTAATAGTATAGCTTACCACTTTGTTATAATATTCTTTTTGAAAGTTTATTATTTCATACGGCACATTGAATTTGCTGCATACAGCTTCAACATAATTTAAATCTTCTTGCCAAGGGCAGCTTCCAATATAAGACAGTTCATCTTCAAGCCAAATTTTTAAATAGTAGCATTTTATACTTGTATATCCTTTGTTTATAATTCTATAAAGGGCAACAGAGCTATCAACTCCTCCAGATAAAAGTACGGCTATTTTCATGAATTTACCTTTTTAGGTTTTATTATATAAGATTTTGCTAATTTTTGTAAATTATAATATAATACTTAAGTCTATTATTAATGCGGTGGGGGATATATGAAAATAGGTATTAGTGATATTAGAATTTTTTTACCTTTGAATTATTTAGACTTTTCTGTCCTTTTGGAAAATTCTTTATATTCTTCCAATGAAGTTTTTTTAAAAAAAATCAATAGAGCAATAGATGCAACTTTACAAAAAGGTTTTAGGTTTACCAGTCCCAATGAAGATAGTGTAACCATGGCAAGTTCGGCTGTTAAGCTTATTTTTGATAACAATGATCTTGATTTAAGTAAAATTAGGATGCTTTTGGGTGGAACTGAAACAGGGGTTGATCATTCAAAGGCAATTTCTTCTTATGTTTTTGGCGCTTTAAAGCAGTCTGGTGTTTGTCTAGGAAATAATTTTCTAACTTTTCAAGTTCAGCATGCATGCGCTGGTGCTGCCATGTCTTTGCATAGTGTAGCAAGTGTTTTAAGCCATTCTAATAATTCTGAATACGGCATAGTTTTTTCTTCAGATATTGCGCATTATAGCAATCTTACTACGGCTGAGATTACCCAAGGAGCTGGCGCAACTGCAATTTTGGTTGAAAAAAATCCAAAGCTACTTTCGATCAATTTATCTGAATTTGGAGTTTATACCGATGATGTTGATGATTTTTTTAGGCCTTTTGGAAGTATTGAGGCTAAAGTGCGCGGTCAATATTCAGTTGAATGTTATAATAATGCAAACGAAAATGCTTTAAGAGATTTTGCTGTCAAAAAGCAGCTTAGTATGAAAGATTTATTTTCTAATTACAGATTTATTTTGCATGTTCCTTTTGCCAAGATGCCAATAGATTCGATGCATTATATTTTAAAAAAATATTACAGTGATGATGAATCTGTTAGAAATGCTTATTTAGAATCAATAGATTTTTACGATGGGGTTGAAGCTGCTATGGAAGTGGGGAATTTATATACAGGTTCAATTTTTCTATCTTTAGCATTTTATTTAAAAAGAGTGTTTTCCAAGAAAGATATTACAGGAGAAAAGATATTGTTTTGTTCTTATGGATCTGGCAATATTATGGTTATTTATGAATTTACCATTGAAAAGGGCGCTTTTGATGTTGTTAAATTATGGGATCTTGATAAGCTTTTAAAAAATAGGAATAATGCAAATTTTGAAGAATATAAAGATTTCTTTCAAAATAAAGTAGTTCCTGGTGAATCTAGAGGATTTTATTTGAAAGAACTAAGGGATGATGGATACCGAGTGTATGGGTATCGAGCCTAATATATTAGAAAATAAAAAAAGGCATATTGATATTTGTTTAAATAAAAACGATGTTAAAAGTGGCTGCAATTTTTTAAGCTTTGTTAAGCTAAAACATAATGCTCTTAGTGATTTTAATTTTTCTGAGATAGACATAAAAGAAGAAATATTTGGATACAATATTAGCATGCCTGTTTTTATTTCTTCCATGACAGGAGGCGGTAAAGAAGGAAATGATTTCAATAAATCTTTAGTTAAAATTGCAAATTATTTAAAAATTCCTATTGGGTTAGGTTCTTTTAAGCTTTTATTTAAGTATCCCGAGTACATAAGAGACTTTGCTCTTAAAAGGTATGCTCATAGTATCCCTTTGTTTGCCAATATTGGTGCTGTTCAGATTGTTGAGTTTGGTATTTCTAGAATAGCTGAAATGATCAAGAGATTAGAAGTTGATGCAATTATTGTTCATCTTAATGCAGGGCAAGAATTGATGAATGTTAATGGAGACAGAAATTTTAAAGGAATAAAAGAGTCAATAGCTAAATTATCCAACTTTATAAGTGTTCCATTGATTGTTAAAGAGACAGGTTTTGGGATTTCTCCAAGTGACGTTAAAGAATTATTTCAGCTTGGTGTTTCTTATATTGATCTTGCGGGGAGTGGCGGAACCAATTGGGTTCTAGTAGAAGGCATGAAGGGTAATAATCTAAATATTGCATCTTGTTTTTCTGATTGGGGTATTCCTTCGATTTTTACTTTACTTAGCATTGATGATTCTCTAAAGGCTAATATTTTTGCATCTGGTGGATATGAGACGGGCATGGATATTGCTAAGGGCATTGCTCTTGGAGCCAAACTTATAGGTGTTGCAGCAGTTGTTCTTAGAGCTTTTTACGATTCAGGAGAAGATGCTGTATTTAGTCTTTTTTCTGATTATGAGCATGTTTTAAAAATGTCTATGTTTTTAAGCGGAAGCAAAAGTTTGTCAGATTTTAGAAATAATAAGTATTTTTTGAGTAGTTATTTACTTGCTGAGTTTGGAGTCTTTAAGCAATTTTATGGAACTTAGTAAAAATTTTAGACATAAAAGTGTTTTAGAAAAAAGGCAAGAGATAAAAAATTTTTTGGGATTAACTTTTAAAGATTTTTTTTATAATAATGCCAATGAAGATTTTCTTTTTAATATGATAGAAAATTATATTGGATATTTATCTTTTCCTATTGGAATTGTAAAAAATCTGAAAATAAATGGTAAATACTATTCTTTACCTATTGCGACAGAAGAATCTTCTGTTGTTGCTGCCTTAAATTTTGCGGCAAAAATTCTTGAAAATGCTAATTTAAGTTATTCGTTGGGTGAAGTTTTGGGAATTTCTCAAATTTATGTAAAATCGGAAAAAGATTTAAGTAAAATTTTTATTGATCTTGGTGATAAAGTTAAGACCTGGATTGAACCTCTTTTAATCAATATGAATCAAAGAGGAGGTGGATTTAGAAGATTGTCAACTAGCTATATTAAAGAACTTGGTATTCAAAAATTAAATATTTATTTGGATACTTGTGATGCTATGGGTGCTAATTTGCTAAATTCAATTGCAGAGCGTGTAGCAGAATGTATTTTTTTAGAATTTGGATATGAATGTGTTTTAAAGGTTTTAAGCAATGATATTTCTGAATTTACAACCAGGGCCCGTTTTGTTTTGGATTTTAAGTATCTGCTAGCAAGCAAAGAGGATTCTTGGAATTTGGCTAAAAAAATTGAACTTATTTCTAGCATAGGTTTCTACGAAGAGGAGCGAGCTGTTACTAATAATAAAGGTATTATGAATGGAATTACAGGTGTGTGTCTTGCGACTTTTAATGATACAAGAGCGCTTGAGGCTTCTGTTCACAGATTTGCTTCAAAAAGTGGTAAATATCTTCCTCTTAGTAGATTTTATACTACCGATAATGCTTTGATTGGAGAAATTGAAATTCCTTTGCAAATTGGAATTAAAGGCGGGGTTACATCTTTTAACGAAGCTTCAATTTTAAGCTTTAGAATTATGAATGTAAATAGTAAGAGTGAATTTATTGGCATTCTCTCTTGTGTGGGACTTGCTAGTAATTTTGCTGCATTAAGGGCTCTTGCATTTAATGGGATTCAAAAGGGGCACATGAGATTGCATGTTAATAAAATATTCTGTCTTTTAAAGACAAAATATAATATTTCTGATTTTGAGAAAGACAAATTATTATTAGAAATGGAAAGAAAGAATATTTATTCTTTTGATTTTGCTTTTAAAGTTTTAAAGAAAATAAGGTTAGAGAATGAAAGTAAAGTGTAAAGCCAATGCAAGCTTGGCTTTAATTAAATATTGGGGAAAGAAGGATGTTTTTTTAAACATTCCAGCGACTTCTAGTCTTGCTGTTAGTGTTGATAAATTTTATTCAATAAGTGAGCTTGAACTTTCAGATCGAGATGAAATAATTTTAAATTCAAAGCCAGTTATATTGCAAAATAGAGAAAAGGTGTTTTTTGATTATGCAAGAAAAATTCTTAGTGAACCGAATGTTAGATTTAAAATTAAAAGTGAAAACAATTTTCCAACAGCAGCAGGCCTTGCAAGTTCAAGTTCAGGATTTGCTTCTATTGCTGCTTGTATTTTGAAATATTTTGATAAATATTCTTTTAATAGTGCATCTAATCTTGCAAGAGTAGGATCAGCTTCTGCAGCAAGGGCTATTTACGGAGGGTTTACTATTTTGAAAGAAGGTTCAAAAGAATCTTTTCAATTAAGAGATGAATCTTATTTTAATGATTTGCGCATAATATTTGCCATAATTGATAGTAGTGAAAAAGAATTGTCCTCAAGAGCCGCAATGAATATTTGCAAACACCATGGATTTTATTATGATGCTTGGATTGCTTCTAGTAAAAAGATTTTTAAAGATGCTTTATATTTTTTTTTAAAAAAAGATTTTGTGCATTTTGGAGCAACTATTGTAAAAAGTTATCAGAATATGTTTGCTTTAATGTTTGCATCTTCTATTTTTTATTTTAAAAATAGCACAATAGATTTAATTAAATATGCCGCTTATTTAAGAAATAAAGGAATTTTGGTATTTGAGACAATGGATGCGGGTCCCCAAGTGAAGTTTCTTTGTTTGGAGAAAAATTTAAATACTATTTTAAAAGGACTTAAGCAGAATTTTACTGACATTGAGTTTATTGTTTCAAAGGTTGGATGTGACTTAGAATGGATTTGATTAGTTTTTCTGTGCCTGGAAATTTGCTTTTAATGGGGGAGTATACTATTTTAGAGGAAAGAGGATTGGGGGTGGCAATTGCCATCAACAAAAGAGCATTTTTTTCTTTTAAAAAGAGCGATTCTTGGCGTTTCTTTAGTAAAAAGAAAGAGATGGATGATTTTTCTTTAATAGAAAATAGAAATGATTTTGTTTTTAAAATGTTTGCTTACTTAAATCAAAATTGTTTTTTCAACCTAGAAAGCTTTGCATATGATGT
The DNA here is from genome assembly GCF_014202295.1 of Borreliella afzelii. Lineage (NCBI taxonomy): Bacteria > Pseudomonadati > Spirochaetota > Spirochaetia > Spirochaetales > Borreliaceae > Borreliella > Borreliella afzelii. The sequence goes on along the minus strand of NZ_JACHGM010000001.1, from coordinate 174,664 downwards.
GTATATTGATACAAGTAATTTTTTCTTTAATGATGGAACTAAAAAGGGATTTGGCTCAAGCGCTGTTGTTGCTATTGGCATAGTTTGTGGACTTTTTTTCATTTATAATGCTACTAATGTTGTTGAGAAAAGTGAAATTTTTAAATATTGTTTGGAAGCTTACAGACATTCTCAAGGAGGAATAGGTAGTGGGTATGATATTGCTACTAGTATTTTTGGAGGTGTTGTTGAGTTTGAAGGTGGTTTTGCGCCCAAATGTAGACAACTAAATGCTGTAGAGTTTAATGATTTTTATTTGATGCAGGGTTTGCAAGCGGTTAAAACCACCGATTCTATTTATGAGTACAATAAGCATAGAGATTCTATTTTAGATTTTATATTAAAATGCAATTCAGAGATGAAGAAACTTGTTTTAAATGTTGGTAGTTCTAAATCTGCCTTGATTTCTAGCTTAAGAAAAGCTAAAGAATTAGGCTTGGCAATTGGGGCGGCAATAGGAGTTCCTGCAGCTTTGCCCCCAAGTTTTGCGCACCTTCAGTATCAATGTGATTTGATTAAAGCTTTGGGGGCTGGAAATGAAACTTTTTTAGTTTACAAGCCCAATATCGAAGCTTTTGATTTACCAAAAATTATTCCAATTGTTTTAGAGCACGAAAGTATTAAGTTTGAAAGCGGTAAATGTTAAAAATAAGAAAGCCTGCTAAAATATTGTTCTTGGGTGAACATAGTGCTGTTTATGGATTTCCAGTTATTGGAGCTACAGTTCCAATTTATATGGATCTGGTTTATAGTGTTTCTAAAAATTGGAAATATTTAGGGAAACCTAATGCCAGATTAGATAGTCTGATAAGTTTTATTGTTTCAAATTATGGCAAGGTTAATCCGATTGAGTTTACTGTTCTTTCTGAAATTCCTATTGGAGTTGGTCTTGGGTCTTCTGCTAGTCTTAGTTTGTGTTTTGCAGAATATATTAAAAGTCATTTTGAATATAAGGATTGTAATAAACTTTTGTTGGCAAATCAAATTGAAAACATTTTTCATGGAAAATCTTCTGGAATGGATATTGGACTAATTAATCTTGGTGGAACTTTTTATTTAGATAAAAAAGAAGATGTTTTAAATTCAAGAAAAGTAAAAGATTCTGGTTTTTATTTTTTAATAGGAGCGATAAAAAGAGATTTTACTACTAAAGAAATAGTTGTTAATTTAAAAAAACAGTTATTGTCTAATTCTGATTTATTTGTTTTTATTGAAAGGCTTGGTCTTACTGTAAGCAATGCTTATGTTTCTTTTCAGAATAAGGACGTATATTCTTTGGCTAATGAGATGAATGTTGCACACTATTGTTTAAAGCGCTTAGGATTGTCTAATGATGTTCTTGATTGGCTAATAAGTGAGGGGATTAAATTGGGCGCTCTTTCCGGGAAGTTGAGTGGTTCTGGTAAAGGGGGAGCTTTTATTTTTCTTTTTGAAAGTCGGGAAAAAGCCAATATAGTTCAAAAAGAATTAAATAATATGCTAAAAAATTCTAAAATAAATTTGGTTTTAGAGTTGAAAGTAATTGAAGTTTAGGCTATTTTGGGCCCAGAGAGATTCGAACTCCCGACATCCTGCTTGTAAGGCAGGCGCTCTGACCAACTGAGCTATGAGCCCTTTTTGCTAATAAGTAGTATACAGTATAAGCTTTAATAGTGTCAATTCTTATCTTTTCTTTTTCCAAAAAGAACTACAAATATATTTATATTGTTATCCGTTTTTAATCTATAGCCACCTATTTTAGTGGTATCTGTATTAATAAGAGCTTCTTTGTGGCTTGGGCTATTAAGCCATGCATCAACTACTCTGTTAAGTTCAATTCCTGATGCTAGTATTTCTCTTGTTAAATTAAAGGATTTATCGTATTTGTGTATTCTTTGCATTGGGGTTGTGCCAAAAAGGGTATGAGTTAGTGTTTTATTTTCACCCAGTTTGATAGCATATTCTTTTGCAACTTTTTCAAGAATATCATCTATTTCTAGATGGTTTAGATTCAAATTTTTTCTCAATTTAGCAATTTCTGAATATAGGATTTTCATATCTTCTTTTGTATCTATTGGATGTATTGTATTTAAATTGCATGCTTGGGACAAAGATAGTGCAAAAATCAAAATCAATTTTTTCATTAAAGATCCTTTTTATTTATTATAGTATTGAAATTATAATTATATCTCATTATGTATTATAATGATTGTATCAAGGAGATAGTTATGGAAAAGTATTTAAGTTATATAAAAAAGGATGATTTAGAAGAAATACACTCAAAATTACAAGAACTCCTGGCAAGTTTGCATATTTTTTATTCTAATTTAAGAGGTATTCATTGGAATATAAAAGATACCAATTTTTTTGTTATTCACAAAAAAACCCAAGATCTTTATGAATATATTGAAAAGATTATTGATATTATTGCAGAACGTTCAAGAATGCTTGGCTATGATTCTGAATTTAGATATTCTGAGTTTATGAAAAAATCCTTTATTAAAGAGCTTAATATTGAATCAACTTCTAATTTTTCACTTTCAATGCAAAGCATTGTTTCCAGCCTCGCTGAGATTTTGAAAAATATTTTTGGAATGAGAAAATTGATTGATACTGCTTGTGATTATGGTACTGCTAATCTTATAGACGACATCATGAGTGATCTTGAGAAGTATTTATGGATGCATAAGGCATTGCTTGAAAATTGTGATTGTGTTTGTCACGATGATAACAAATGTTGCGAGTGTGATATAAAATAACAATTTTATTAAAAGGTTTGACTTATGCTAATGTTTAGTTTGTCTATATTAAGCTTGTAGTTGTTGTTGGGGATTTATGGGTATTAGAAATATTGGAATTATGGCTCATATTGATGCTGGCAAAACTACTACCACCGAAAGAATTATTTATTATACTGGCAAAAGTCATAAAATGGGAGATGTGGATTCTGGAAATACTATTACTGACTGGATGCCTCAAGAGCAAGAGAGAGGAATTACTATTAGTTCAGCTGCTATTACTTGTCATTGGAAAGAGCATCAAATAAACATTATTGATACTCCAGGGCATGTTGATTTCACAGCAGAAGTTGAAAGATCTCTTCGAGTTCTTGATGGTGGTATTGTCATTTTTAGTGCTGTTGATGGAATTCAAGCTCAAACAGAAACTGTTTGGAAACAGGCAGAAAAATATGAAATTCCACGACTTGCTTATGTTAATAAGATGGATAGAGTAGGTGCTAATTTTTTTAAAGTTGTGGAAGATATTGAAAATAAGTTTAAAACTATTCCTTTGGTTTTGCAAATTCCAATTGGAAATGAAAGCAATTTTGAAGGAGTAGTTGATATTATTTTAAATAAAGAACTTCATTTTGCAATGAAAAATGGAATTCCAAAATTAACTTATAGTCAAATTAGGGAAGAATTTATTGAAAAAACAGCTCTTTTTAAGAAAAAGTTAATAGACATTCTTAGCCAATTTAGTGAAGAGATTACTCAATTGTTTCTTGAGGATAAGGAGATTAGTTTAGATGTTATTAAGAGTGAGATTAGAAGAGGTACTATTTCTAGATTTATTATTCCTGTTTTAATGGGGACTAGTTTAAAAAATATTGGAATAGAACCTTTGATTGATTCGATTGTAGATTACTTACCAAGTCTTTTTGAAAAAAGTTTTACTGCTTTTTCTTTGGATACAAATAAAAAAATTTTAGTTGATCCTAATGAAAATAAAAAATTGTCAGCGCTTGTTTTTAAAGTTCAATATTCAAGTGTAATTGCTGCGCATCTTTATTTTGTTAGAGTTTATTCTGGTGAGATTAATTCTAATAAAAAAATTTTCAATGCTTCAAATGGCAAGCGTGAAAAGTTTACAAAAATTTTTAGAGTTTTTTCAAATAAAAATGAACAAATAGATTTTGTAAAAACCGGTGATATTGGAGCTGTTTTAGGATTAAAGTTTTCTGTTACCGGGGATACTCTTATTGAAGAAAATAATAATATTTTACTTGAATCTGTTATGTTTCCAGAGCCAGTTGTTTTAATGTCTGTTGAGCCTGAAAGATCATCAGATGAGGTTAGACTAAAGGAAATTTTTGAAATAATTTCCAAAGAAGATCCTACTTTTAGCTATTCTGAGAGCAAAGAAACAGGGCAATTGATTATATCTGGAATGGGTGAATTACATCTTGAGATTATTTTAACAAGAATTAAAGATGAATTTAATCTTAATGTTTATACAGGAAAACCTCAAGTAAGTTACAGAGAGAGTGCAGGTAAAATTGTAAAAGAAGTTTTTGAGTTTAATAATATCTTTGCTGGTAAAAATATTAATTTTAAAATTGGAATGATCATTAAACCTTTATCACGGGGTGAAGGAAATAAAATCGATTTTGAATGTAGCATTGATTCTACAATTAAGTCTGCAATATTGAGAGGAATTACAACTACATTTGTAAGTGGAGCTTTTGGATATCCTATTATTGATATTAATATTAGCATTTTTTCTATTGTTTGTGAGACTAGTAAGATTAGCGAGAGTGTTTTTGAATCAATTTCGGGATTTGCTTTTCATAGTATTTTTCAAAAATCAGACCCTATTAGACTTGAGCCAATAATGTTATTGGAAATTAGAACACCTATTGAGCATACAGGAGAAATTATTTCTACATTAAATGTTATAGGGGGCATTATTCATTCAGTTAGCAATATTGGAGAGTATGATTTGATAAAATCAGAGGCCGCTTTTGAAAAACTTTTTGGTTATGCTTCTATTTTAAGAAGTTCTACCAAAGGGAGAGGCAGTTTTACTATGGAATTTTCTTATTTTAAGGAAAAAGTAAGTTAAAGTTATTGGTTTTTAAGGTAAAATGGTTTTTCTTGTGTTTATTATTTTTTAAATCCAATCAATTTTTATTGATGAGTTTTTATGTAAAAATGAATTTGTTCCTTTTTTTGTTAAGCTGTGAATTTTTAATAGTTTATGAATGTTATATTATGATGTAAAATATTTTTTAGCCTTATAAAGGCATGTTTGTCTTTTGAGAATAGATAGAATATTGTATTGGTTTTTTTAATATGATATTTTATAATATTTTTTTATTTTAAAAATAAAGGAGGTATATTATGCAAGGTGAAAATATGGTTTCAATTAGAGGTGGCAATAGAAGAAAAATTCTTCTTAGTTTGAAGAATATGCAATATTCAAGAACAGACTTAGCTCGTAAGTTGACCTTAACAAATGCTGCAGTTACTATTTTGACCAATCAAATGATAAAAGAAAATCTTTTGATTGAAGTTGGTTCTAGAGTGTCTGATATTAAAAAACATGGACGAAAAGAAATACTTCTCGATATTAATAAAGATTATGCTTATTCAATGGGAGTTATTATTTCTAGCAATTATTTTCAAATAGGTATTGCTAATCTTAAATGCGAGGTTTTAATAAGTGAGACTCATTCTTTTGAACCTCCAGTTAGTGCTTATGATATTTTAGAAAAAATAAAAGATCATATGATAGAAATTATTTGGAAACATAATTTCTCAAGAGATAAGTTTATTGGTTTGGGTTTTAGTATTACAGGGTTAATAAAAGATAAAGAATCAGGTATTGTTAATGACAGTTATGGAGCATGGATTGAAAAAGATGTCCCTGTTAAGAGAATACTTGAAGAATATTTTTCACTTACAGTTTATCTTGAAAGCTATGTCAAGAATTTATCTCTTGCTGAATTTATGGGTAAAAATGTAGATAATATTATGTTTTTTGACTACACAGATACCGCTGAACTTTCGATTTGGTCAGGCGGCAATGTTTATCCTGGTTATAATAATAAGTCAGGTATGGTTAGTCACATGATAATTGATTATGAAGGAGAAAAAAATTGTCCAACTTGTGGTAATAAGGGCTGTGTTAATATGCTAATATCTAATTTTGCTTTGCAGAGATTGATTTCAAAAGAGTTTATGAATGGTGAGATTCCTGAGCTTTATGAAAAGTATGAGGGTAGATTAAAAAAGGTTACAATATATGATGTTTTTTCTCTTTATGAAAAATATGATTTTGTAAATAAAATTATGGCGGATACGGTTAAATACTTAGCAATAATTATTATCAATATTCAAAGAATGCTTGATTTTAATTATTTAGTACTTTATGGCCAAAGTTTTAAATTAAAAGCTTTTTTTGATTTGTTAAAAGAAGAAATTAAAAAGCGCAATAAAGAGAATATAGTGCTAAAGCTTAGTTCATTAGATACCGAAGTTTCTGTTGTTGGACCTGCTTCTAGTGTTATTTTTAATAAGTTTTATTTGACAGGAGGAGATATTGATTAATATTGCCTTTTTTTGTATCTTATATTTGATAAGATTATTATTGAGAATAAGGGTTATTTTTAATGCTTGAAAGTTTGGGGTCGAATTTTAAAAATTTTATAAACTATCTTTCTGGAAAATCTACAATAAATGATAAAAACATTGCAGAGGCTATTGAGATTATTAAAAATTCTTTAGTTGATGCTGATGTTAACTTAAGAGTTATAAGGCGGTTTTTAAATTCTATAATTGAAGAATCCAAGGGAGTGAAGGTTTTAAGAGGCATTGATCCTAAATCTCAGTTTATTAAAATTGTCAATGATAATCTTGTTAAATTTTTGGGAGGCAAAAATTATGAGCTTAGCTTGCATCCTGTCAATAAACAATCTTATATTCTTATGCTTGGACTTCAAGGTTCTGGCAAGACCACAACATCTGCTAAGCTTTCTTTAAGGCTTAAAAAAGAAAATAGAAAAGTGCTTCTTGTAGCTGCTGACACATTTAGGGCAGCGGCTGTAGAGCAGTTAAAAATACTGGGTAGTCAAATAGGTGTTCCAGTATTTTCACTTGAAGGGGAAAAAGATCCTATTAAAATTGTTAAAGCGTCTATGAAGTTTGCTGAGTCTGAGTTTTTTGACTCTGTAATAGTTGATACTAGAGGACGGCTTGAAGTTGAATCTTTATTAGTTGAAGAGATAAAAAAAATCAAGGGGATTTTGCAGCCCACAGAAACCATTTTAGTGGTAGATTCTATGATGGGGCAAGTTGCAGTAAATATTGCTAAAGAATTTAATGAGAATGTTGGACTTACTGGCGCAATATTTTCTAAGTTTGATTCAGATACTAGAGGGGGTGCTGTACTATCGTTTAAAAGTATTTGTGCAGTTCCTATTAAATTTGTTGGTGTTGGAGAAAAACCTGAAGATCTTGATTCCTTTTACCCAGAAAGAATTGCTTCTAGAATTCTTGGCATGGGTGATGTTGTTAGTCTTGTAGAGAAGGTTCAAAGTGTTGTTGACAAAGAAGAGGCTATTAGGCTTGAAGAAAAAATTAATAAAGCTAATTTTAATTTTGAAGACTATTTAAGCCAATTTAAGCGCATAAGACAAATAGGGGGGTTTTCTAATTTTGCAAGTTTTTTACCAGGTGTTTCAAAATCAATGTTAAATGTCAATAATCTAAGTGAAGAAAGTTTTAATAGAGAAGAAGCTATTATTCTTTCTATGACTAAGAAAGAAAGAACAAACCCGGTAATTTTGAACAATCCCTCAAGAAAAAAAAGAATAGCCTTGGGAAGTGGGACAACTATTTTTGATGTTAATAAGCTCATAAAAAAGTTTAGTCAAACAACTTTGATTATGAAAAAGATGAAAAATAAAGATTTTCAAAATAAGATTGCAGCCCTTTTGGGAAAATAAGGAGGAATAAATTTGAGCGTTAAGATAAGATTGAAGAGAATGGGGGCCAAAAAAAGACCTTATTATAGGATTGTAGTTATGAATTCTACTTCTCCTAGAGATGGTAGAGCAATTGAAGAACTTGGTTATTATCACCCTGTTGAAAAGCAAAACCAAATAAAAATTAAGGAAGATAGAATGAAAGATTGGATAAGCAAGGGAGCAATTTTAAGTGATACAGTAAAAATGCTTTTAAAGAAAAACAACTTGAATGCGAAAAGTCAGGAGGTTTAAATGAAAGAGTATGGAAATGAGATCGAACTTATAGAGTTTGTAGTAAAGTCTCTTGTAGATAAGCAAGATGAAGTAAAACTAAATGTAATTGAAGGAGAAAAGTCAACTATTTTAGAATTAAGGGTTTCTCAAAGTGATGTAGGCAAGATAATCGGAAGACGAGGTCGTATTGCACGAGCTATTAGAACTTTGCTTGGGGCTTGTGCTGCCAAGACCAATAGGCGAGTGCAATTGGAAATTTTAGATTAATTTATGTTTATTAAAGGCGTGATATTATCGTCTTATGGAGTTAATGGGTATGCTAGGATTAAAAGCATATCCAATAATTTTTGTGATTTTATTAACCTAAAAAACAATAAGGTTCTTTTGAAAAAAAGCAATGGTTTTGCCATTGAAGTTAAAGTTATAGATGTTAATATAAAAAGTAATTCTTTATTTTTGAAGTTTGAAGGGATTGATGCTCCAGAGTCAGTTAAGCCTTTGATTGGTTTTGAATTGTGGGTTGATGATTCGCTTGCATCGAGCTTGAAAGAAGGTGAATATTATTTGGGAAAATTAATTGGCTATACTATTGTTAATGACAATAGAAAGCTAGGGGAAGTTGTAGCTTTTTTTGAATATTTAAATAATGTATTTCTTGAGGTCAAAGTGGGTATTAAATTTTTTTTTATTCCCTTTTTGAATATTTATATTGGAAATATAGATGCGGGAGAAAAAACAATTGAGCTTAAGGTTTTAGATCTTTTAAGATGAAATTTACAGTTATATCCCTTTTCCCAGTAATAATTAAACCGTTTTTTGAAAATTCAATAATGAAAAAAGCTATTAACAAGGGAATAGTAAGTTTTGAGCTTGTTGATGTTAGAGATTTTTCAAAAGATAAACATAAAAGATGCGATGATTTGCCTTACGGAGGCGGTGCTGGGATGGTATTAAAGGCTGAGCCTATGTTTTTTGCTCTTGAGCATGTAGAAGCTGCCAAGAAAACAACAATATTTTTAAGTCCTTCTGGCATAAAGTATACCCAAGAGCTAGCGTATTCCTTGTCAAAAAAAGAAGAAATTGTTATAATTTGTGGAAGATATGAAGGAATTGATCAGCGTATTATAGATTTGTATGTTGATTTTGAGATTTCTATTGGAGATTATGTTTTATCTTCAGGAGAGATTTCAGCTCTTGTTTTAATAGATAGTATATATAGGTTGCTAGATGGAGTAATAAATCCCAATTCTTTATTAGAAGAATCATTTGGTATGAAAAATGGGTTACTTGAATATCCTCATTATACTAGACCTTATAATTTTATGGGGATAAAGGTTCCAGAGGTTCTTGTTTCCGGGCACCATGAGAATATAAAGAATTGGAGGCTTTTAAAAGCTATAGAAAAAACTAAAAAAAATAGATATGATTTATACCTTAAATATTTAGAGATAATAGGAGAAGATAATGGATTTGATAAGAAAAATTGAAGCTCAAAATAAGAAAAATGAGGCTTTTGTCTTTAATGTGGGAGATACTGTGAAGGTTGTTTATAAAATTATTGAAGGTAATAATGAAAGGTTGCAGAGTTTTGAAGGAATTATTATTTCTTTTCAAAATAAAGGAATTGGCAAAACATTTTTGGTTAGAAAAATTTCTTCAGGAATAGGTGTTGAAAAAATTTTTCCAGTGTATTCTCCTATTATAGAAAAAGTTGAAGTTTTAAGAAGAGGAAAGGTCAGAAGGGCAAAGCTTTATTATATGAGAAATAGAATTGGTAAAGCTGCTATGAAGATAAAGGAGCGTCTTAATTTTAAAAGAAGTTGAGCATTAGTTTTTAAGCTATTTTAAATATTTTAGTAAATTGGGTCATAAGATAAAACAAATTATATTAAGGTTAAGAGTAAAAATTATTTTTTGAATGATCTTTTGTTTTGTTAATCTTTGTTTAAGATTTAGGCTTTTATTTTTTTAAAAATAATTTTGTCAAACTCTATCTTATATTTGTTACGATTAAAAGAATTAATTAATCATTCTTATTAATTTCAATGCAGATTTAATTGCACTTTTGTATTTTAAAAGCTAAAGATTTAAAATTTTGATTTGTTGAAAAACTTTCAAGTTATGTAGGTAATTTTGTCCTTAAAATTTTGTTGTTATTTTTTAGAGGGTAAATATTTATTTATTATTGTTAAGGAGAGTTGATTTTGAAATATACTCAAAGTAAGTTTAAGGGGAGCAATCTTCAAAAATTTAATAAGCGTTTTTATGGTGTTAAAAATAAAAGATTAAATTCCGAGAGTAAAAGTCAAAATGTTGCTCCGTTAAACAGTTTTAATAATAGATTGACTGTTTTGAATGCAGATAAACAAAATGTTTTTAAAGGCAAATCTAGAAGAAAAAATATAAAATTTAGAACAAGAATAAATCTTGATATTGCTTGTGCTATTTGTGAAAAAAAAATAAATGATCTTATTTTTAGTATGTCTTTAAAGGTTGAAAATGAAGATAAGCCTGTTCATTTTGATTGCGTTATCAACAAATTAACGGTTGAAAATAATCTTTCAAGTAATGAAAAATTAGTTTATAAGGGTGTTGGTAAATTTGTTATTGTGGATACATCTTCTAGAGGAGAATATTTATATTTCAAGATTATTAAAGAAATTGAATTTGAAAATTTAGAAGAACAACCAATATGGCGCAAAAAAATTCTTAAAGATATTAATAGAGGGTTTAGGCTTTCTTGATATGAAGGTGGCAGTTTTTCCCGGATCTTTTGATCCAATTACCTGGGGTCATATTGATTTAATTAAAAGATCATTGGCTATTTTTGACAAAGTTGTTGTTTTGGTAGCTAAAAACAAATCAAAAAAATATTTGCTAAGTGATATTGAGAGGTTTACTCTTACAAAAGATGTTATTTCGTCTTTAAATTTTTTAAATGTATTTGTAGATAGTTATAGTGGGTTTATTGTTGATTATGCATTAATTAATTCTATTAAATTTATTGTTAGGGGAATTAGGGCTTTTAATGATTTTGATATAGAGTTTGAGAGATATCTTGTTAATAATAAGCTCAATTTTAAAATTGATACTATATTTTTGCCAAGTAGTGCGGAGCATTTATACGTAAGGTCAGATTTTGTAAAAGAATTGATGAGGAAAAAGGATGTTGATCTTTCTCATTTTGTTCCAGAATTGGTGTTTAATAGATTGAAATCTAAGTTTATTGACAAATGACTTGGTTAATATATATATTATTAAGATAATTTAATGTAGTTTAAAAGTAGTAGGAGAAAGTAATGGCTGTTCCAAAATTTAAGCCTTCAAAATCTAGGAGTAGAACAAGGCGTAGTATAAACATGCGGAAGAAAATTCCACAATTTCAGGAATGTTCTAATTGTGGTAATCTTGTAGTGAGACACAGAATTTGTTTAAAATGCGGATATTATAGAAATAACCAATATCTAGAAATAAGTTTGTAGTTTGTGGCAAGGAAGGTATATTCATGGATAATGATGAAATTTTTAGCAAGGTTAGATCTATTATATCTGAGCAGCTTGATAAAAAAGAAGATGAAATTACTATAGACTCCAGATTTGTTGAGGATCTTAATGCAGATAGTCTTGATATTTATGAGCTTTTATATTTGCTTGAAGAGGCTTTTGATGATAAGATCCCGGAGAACGAAGCCAATGAATTTGAGACGGTAGGCGATGTTGTTAATTTTATTAAAAAGAGAAAAGGTTGATGAAAAAAAATTCTTCCGATTTTTGTTTTAGTAATGAAAGAAAAGCTCAATTAAGTGAATTTTTGGAAAATTTGAGCATTGATTTTAATAATTTTGATTTATTAAATACAGCATTGAGTCATTCGTCGTATTCTAATGAGTTGGATCAAAAATCCGACAATAATGAGAGATTGGAATTTTTGGGAGATTCTGTGCTTAATTTGATTATCACTGATCATCTTTATAAAACTTATCCAAATAAGAGTGAAGGAGAGCTTAGTAAGGCTAGATCTTATATTGTTAGTGAAGATTCCCTATCTAGTATTGCTAGAGAGATTGATCTTGGTTCTTATATTTTGCTTGGCAGGGGAGAGGAGAGTAATGATGGTCGCAACAAAAAAGGCATTCTTGCAGATGCTATTGAGGCTTTTGTAGGTGCTATTTATCTTGATAGTGGGTTTTTAATAGCAACAGAATTTGTGGTTGGACTTTTTGACATGTATATACGATTGATGTTTAATAGGGGAGATTTTAAAGATTATAAGAGTTTGTTGCAAGAATATGTTCAAAAGAAATATAAAATCTCACCAAATTATAAGCTAGACAAGGAAATAGGTCCAGATCATGATAAAGTTTTTTGCGTTGAACTTTATGTTGGAGAAAAGTTTATATCAAATGGAAAGGGCAAATCTAAAAAAGAGGCCGAAATGAGAGCGGCTGAGGTAGCTTTAAAAGCTATGGAAGATATTAATCTTTAAGGTTTTTATTTTTTTTATAAGATAATTTTTAGTATTAAGCTTGGGGTTTTCAATTACATAGCTTAGTAGTATGTTTAAAATTTTACCGATATTTTTGTCTTCTATTTGTATGATATTTTGAATATCTTTACCATTTATTTTCAAATCTTTTAAAGAGAGGGGACTTTTTAGTAATTTTTTTCTTTTTATGTTTTTTGTTATAAATAAATATTTCTTCTTTTTTCCTTTGAGTGCCTTGTATATATCAATTATTTCTTTATAATGTTCTCTTGTGCTTTTACTAAGCAAATATCTAATATCACTTAATTTTTTGACATTAAAAATATTGTTATTATCGATTATGCTTCTATAGAATAAAATTAACTTAATTTCTTTATTTGAAAATTTAAGTGAAGTTAAGTTTTCTTTTAGTTCTTTTATAGGTTTTTCAATTGTCAATATAGTGATTGCCTTTAGATAAAATTTGTCTTTGTTAAGCAGGACAGTTTTTTTGATTAATTTTGTTTTTATTTCTAGATTGAAAAAATTTTTAAAAAAATCAACTTTTTTAAGATAATAAATTCCTTTTTGTATATTTACACCTTCTAACAATTTCTGAAATTCATTTTTTATTCTTTCCTTTGAAATCATTAAAATATTTTCTTTTTTATATTTCATTGAAATTAAAGTATTTTTTTCAATATTAAAATTAAGTGTGGATGAAAATCTTGCTGCCCTTAGTATTCTAAGTGCGTCTTCTTCAAACCTTTTATTTGGGTTTCCTATACATCTTATTATTTTCTTATTAAGATCTTTTTTTCCATCATAGCAATCTATTATGTTAAAGTTAAAAATATCCATTGCAATTGCATTGATTGTAAAATCTCTTCTTTTAAGATCTTTAATTAAATTTTTAGTATATTTTACTTGTTTAGGGGCTCTTTTTTTTTCATATTCTTTTTCTATTCTATATGTAGTGATTTCAAAGATTTTTTTGTTAAAAATAATACCAATTGTGCCGTGTTTTATTCCTGTTTTAATATTATTTGGAAATAACTTTATTATTTCTTCGGGAGTTGCATTTGTTGCAAAATCAAAATCACAAGGTTGTTTATTAAGCAGCAAGTCTCTTAAAGCGCCTCCAACCAAATATAATTCGTAGTTGTTTTTTTTAAATATTTTACCAATTTTAATTATATTTTGATTATTCTTTCCTAGATTCATATAAAATTATATTATAGTGTAAATATTTTTTTTCTAAAATTGATTTACAATTTTAATTTATTTGAAGTATGTTATAAGTAGTGCTTTTATTTTTTTAAATGGTTTTATTGGGGTTTTATGAGTGGTAATAACAATAGTGTATATAACGCTATAGGTCAGCTTTCAAGAGAGACTAAAAATAGGTTGATGAATGATATAAGAAAAAGCTTAGGTTTGAATTCTTCCGAGTTTGTTTTGCCCAATTGTAGTAATGAGCCTGATGTTGATTCTCAGCTTGAAAAATTTCTTTCAGGGCGTTTAATGGAAGAATCATTTCTTATGAGAATGTGGCTAACTATTTTAAATTTTTTTCAGAAGGACAAAAGTAGAGAAGATATTTATAAAGTTTATATTATAAAAAACTTAGAAAATCAAATTAATGAAATGTGTAAAAATCCAGTAATAGATTTTAAGAGGCAATGTTTGTATATTGGTTTTGTAGAAATGTTTTTTAGTGTTTGCCGATATTCAATGGAATTGAAAGAATTTTTTAAGAAATTAGAAAAAGGTGGCATTGTTGTTGAGCAAACTATTTTAGAACTTATTCAAAATAAAGTTATTCATTCTAAGAAAAATTTGGAAGATTTTTTGGATGAAGGTGAATATGAGCTTTTTTTGAAAAAAGAAAAGACCCAAAACGATTTAGAAGAATCTCTTAAGATCAAGATAAATGAGTATATTAATTCTATTTCATCTAATACTTACAAAACTGTATCTGATATGTTTGAGTTTTATTATGTTTTTAATAGTTTGGCGTTTTTCCCTTACAAATCTTTTTTTTCATTTTTCAATGTAGATCTTTTAGATAATGTTGAAAATATTAGTATCGTTGATCTTGAAGTTGGATTTGGAACCAGCTTTTCAAGTGTTAGTAAGTATTTGAATTATTTTTTTGACATTTTGTATACATTAAAAGATATTGAGATAGATGAGGATATTGTTAAAAGTATTATATCAAATTATTTTTTAATATCCGATGATATTAGTAATTCAGAAGTAATTTCAAGAGAAGATCATTTATCTCGAGTAGAATATGTATTAAAAAATGTTTTATCTGTTCTATCTAAGATTGTTGGCTTGTCGAGAACTTTACCTTATTTAGATGTTTTTAGAGTATATTGCAAAAATCCGGTTGCATCTCCTAAAAAATATGTACCCTTTTTTGATGTGAAAAATTTTTATGAGAATATTTTATTTTTAAATGTTATGGGCCAGGCTATTGAAAGGCGTGATAGTTCTTTAAAAGTTCTTGTAATCAAAGAAATAAAAAGTCTTTTTAGAGATCCTAGTATAATTTTAAATTTAAAGGGTGAGATTTTTAATGAATTAAATCTTGGTCACTATAGTTTTAAAAAGTTATATTTTCTTAATTATTTTTTCAAAAACATATATGATGTTAGAATGATGGAAGTTATAAGAACTATAAATAATGTCGTATTAATTAGTAATCATGATTTGAGAAATATATATGTTGATATTGAAAATAATATTACTGTTTTAAAAAAAGAAATTTATAATATTTACTTTGAGATTGATTATAAAAATGAAGAGTTTGAAAGGCACAAAAGAGAGAGTAAAATTGATGACTCTTATAAGGAAAGGATTTTGAAGTGGTGTTTAAATGAATCGGGTTCTATTGATAAGATTTCAAATAGATTCGTAGATTATTTTATTGAGCTTAAAAAGAGATGTTTGGCTCTCTTAGAAAATCAAAATGTTTTTATTCGAAAATCTTTAACAGTTGCTTACAAGTCGCTGGCAAACGAAAATAAAAAAATTACATTAGCTGATGTTATTGGCAATCTTTTAGAAATTATTAATCAAGCACTTTTTATAATAAAAAATTTATAAATTTCATGCAAGTTTTTAAAGTAAAAAATATAAGACGTTTTTCAAATTTTATTAGAATCTTGGTTATTGTATTATTTTTAAATTCTTTGTTGAGTTTATTTGTTTTTTTGGCTGGTTCTTACAATATTTTTGTTTACAATTTTCAGAAATTTTATCTTGATCTTACTATTATTTTAAGCTCTGTTTCTTTTGGACTTGAATCTACTAGGCTGATATTTTTTTATTTATTAAGAAATAAAAAAATTAATTATTATTTAATTTTAATTTTTAGTTTTATGGTATTTTTTTGCGCTCTTGTTTTTAAAATTTTTCTTTCTAGCAATAAATAATTGATAAGAAGATTGTATTAATTATTTGCCATTATTCTATTGACTAATGAATTTTATTTTTATAAACTAACTATTAGTTTGTTATTTGCCGACTTAGCTCAGCTGGCCAGAGCAGCGGTCTTGTAAACCGCAGGTCGTCGGTTCGACTCCGACAGTCGGCTTTTAGGGGCGGTACCGAAGTGGTTAACCGGGGCAGACTGTAAATCTGTTGGCTTTGCCTACGTGGGTTCGAATCCCACCCTCCCCAATTTATTGAAATTACAAGTGATTGCCTTTTTATAATTTTTTGATTGTGATCTTTTAAATGTGTTATATCGGTTTATTATGGTGCTTATATTTTTGTCTATTTAGAAAAGTTCTTATTGGTTATAAAATATAATGTTAGTTATCAATTAAAAGTTTTAATTGATAACTAAAGAGTAATTAGCAAATACTTTTGTTTAGCTAGGAGATTCTTGTGCTTATTAAAATTGGGAAAGTATTTATTCTTTTTTTCTTTTTAGTATCTGTTTTGTCAATTTTTATATATTTTTTAAACCTATCTTCTATGGAAAATGGTTTAGTTTATGAATTTGATGTTGAGAAGGGATGGGGGGTTAAAAAAATAGCTAAAGAATTGAAAAAACAAAAATTAATTAAATCCGAAATGCTTCTTGTTTTTATTTCGTATATTTTTGGTAGTGATAAACAATTTAAAGAGGGAAGATATTTAATCAATAGTGATCTTTCTACATTTGAGATATATAAAGAGTTTTTAAAGGGGGCTTCTAACGTAAATATTGATGTTACAATACCTGAAGGGTATACTAGCAGAAGAATTGCTTTTAAGCTTAAAGAATTTGCTGTCATTGATGATGTTCAAGATTTTATTTTTTTGATCAACGAAAAATCGTTTATTTATGAGCTTGGGTTTAATTACGACTCTCTTGAAGGATTTTTATTCCCAGATACTTATAAATTTTATAAGGGTATGGAAATAAAGAATGTTGTTCGTATGTTTGTAGATAATTTTTTGAATAAGCTTAAATCTATAGGCGTTCTCTTTAGTGATTATTCAAGTAAGGATTTTTACAATAGAGTAATAGTAGCATCTATTGTTGAGCGTGAGTATAGAGTTAAAAATGAAGCTTCAATAATGTCTTCGGTTTTTTATAACAGAATAAAATCTAATATGGCATTACAATCTTGTGCTACTATTGAATATATTATTACAGAGGAGTTGGGACGAAGTCATCCCAAAAGAATTTATTTTTCAGATTTAGAGATAGATTCTCCTTATAATACATATATTAATAAAGGGTATCCTCCTGCTCCAATTTCAAATGCTGGTATTATTTCACTGCAAGCAGCTTTTTTCCCAAAAAATACACAATATTTATTTTTTGTGGTAAAAGACTCCAAATTAGGTACACATCAATTTTCATCAGATTATTCTTCGCATCTTTTAGGAGCAAAAGATTATGTTAAAAATTTTATTACTAAGGATTAAGAAGTATGGAGTATTTGCAAACTACATCTTCAATTAAAGCTAAATTTGATATTGTAGCTATTGTGGAGCAATATATTAAGCTTGTTAAATCGGGGTCTACTTATAAAGGGCTTTGCCCTTTTCATGCTGAGAAAACCCCCTCTTTTTTTGTAAATCCTTTGCAAGGATATTTTTATTGTTTTGGATGTAAAAAGAGTGGAGATGTTATTGGATTTTTAATGGATATGGAAAAAATCAATTACAATGATGCTCTTAAGATTTTGTGTGAAAAATTCGGTGTTTATTATGATGATTTAAAAATAAGTAGAGAAAGTGTAAAAAAAAATGAAAATAAAGACATAGTTTCAAAAATTTACTCTTTGAATTCTAGATTAATTAATACTATTAAATTTTTTTTGAATAAAAATAAAAAAGCTTTAGATTACGTTTTAAAGAGTAGAGCAATATCTAAGGAAGTTGTTGATTTATTTGAACTTGGTTATTTACCGCTTAATGTTAAAGATGGTTTAGAGCTTCATGGCTTTTTAGTTTCAAAAGGATATTCTTCTGAAATATTGAAAAAAAGTGGTTTATTTTCAAAAATAAACCCCAAAGCTTCTATTTTATCTCAAAGGTTAATTTTTCCAATTAAAGATTTTAAAGGAAACGTTGTTGGTTTTGGGGGTCGAGATTTAGATGGAAAAGGTTCTAAGTATATTAATTTAAGTGAAACTGAAGTTTTTAAAAAAAAGGAGCTTCTTTATGGATTTTATGAGGGGCTTGATGAGATTAAATCTACAAAGTCAGTCATATTAGTAGAAGGATATATAGATGTTCTTGCTTTTTTTACATCTGGGATTAAAAGAGCAGTATCTACTCTTGGTACTTCTTTTTCAAAAGAACATCTGGTTTTGATTCAAAGATATGCTGATGAGATAATATTTTCTTTTGATGGCGATGATGCTGGACTTTCTGCAACTTTAAAAGCTTATCAAATTTGTTTGCCATTTAATATTAATGTTAGTGTTGTTAAAATGGATTTTGGTCGTGATCCTGCAGATGTTCTTAAAAGTGAAGGTGAAAGCTCTTTGCAGGAAATTTTAAATAATAGATGCGATGTTTTTGACTATCTTTTAGATGTTTATTCTAATAAATATGATTTAAATAAAACTGTAGATTTAAATGCAATGATTAATTTATTTTTAAACTTGATAAATTTATCAAAAGTAGATACCCAGAAAAATATTTTTTTAGACAAGTTAAGTAATAAACTTGGTATTGGTGTGACAACTTTATTAAAAGATTATTATAGGATAAAAGAAAGATTTGCAGTTGACAATAATAAAAGAAATTTGTATGCTCATAATGATGATTCTTATGAGAGGTATCTAATAGTAGCTTTGTTGAAAAATTTTAGTTATTTTAGTATAATAAGGCGCAATATTATTGATAGTGATTTAATTGACGTCGATGCCAGAAAAATTTTTATGTGCTTTGAAAATTTATTTGAAAATAATGAAGATTTTTCATTAATGGATTTAAAAAGAAATTTAAAGGATAACTATAAAATTAGTGAGTTTTTTTTTGAAGAAATCTTAAATTCTGAATTTGAAGTGGATGATGAGACGCTTGTGCATGTTTTACTTGCAATCAAGAGAAGAAAATTAGATTCTCGTGTTTTACTTTGTAAAAAAAGATGTGTTGAGGACTCTTTGGTAAATGCTAAGATCCAAATAAATGAGTTAATGTTTTTAAATATGCAGAGAAAAAATTTAAAAATCTACATAGACGATGTTCCAGGGAGTTAAGTTTTGTCGGATTTGGAAAAGAAATATTCGAAGCTAATAGAGAGTATTATTACTCATGTAGGAGATAGAAAATCTCTTAGTTTTAGTGAATTATCAAATTTACTTCCCGATGACATATTAGAACCAGAGATCCTTGATTGTATTTGCTCAGTACTTGAGGATAGAGGAATAAGGTTGGTTAATAAAATTTCAGAATTAGATCTGGTTGGCACCGAAGATGGAAATGATGAAGAGGAAGAAGTGGAGATTGCATCTGATAGAAGCTTTATGGTCTTAGATGATGGTTTTCAAAGTGATGAAGAGGATGTTGATATTGATGTCAAGCTTGATGATTGTGATGAAGAAGGCATTTCTATTAAGGATGATTTGGGTTCAGGGTATATTAAAAGTAATGTTTTAAAAGATAGTCACTCAGAAGATCCAATAAAGCTTTATTTAAAGGAAATAGGAAAAGAGTTCTTATTAACAGGAAATCAAGAGGTTGAACTTGCAAAGCAAATGGATTCTGGGGAGAGTATAATTGAGAATATTCTTAAAAATGAGGGACTTGTTATAGAAAACTATTATAATCTTGTTAATACTATTTATTCAAGAATGGAAAGGGAAGAATTTTTTAAAAGAGAAAAAGATAGGGATAAAGAGAGTAACCCTGATTATTATAATAAAAAAAAAAGAATTGCCTCTTTTTACAAAATTCCTTTAAAACCAGTCCAAGATCGTTTAATAAGTTATGTAGATAATAAGCATAGGGTGTATGAGCTTGGGGGTGATATTTTTGAAAAGAATTTAAAAAAGGAAAGATTAGCCTTAAAAGAGCTTTTACGAGACATTCCTTTATATCAAGATGAGCTAAGGATTTTTTCAGATGATTATATTGACTCTGCTAACAAAATAAAGGATTTGCAAAGACAACAAAGAATAATTCTAAGCAGGTTAAAAATTGAAAAAATAAGAGATTTAAGGGTGCTTGGAAGAGATTTGACTATTGCTGAAAAAAAGATAGAGATAGAAAAATCTCTTAAACTAAAAGAAGATGCTATTAAAGAGCAAATTACAGAAGCTCAGCTTGCTCAAAAAGAACTTGAGAGAATTGAAATGTATTATGAATATCCAATGGATAAAATAATAAGTATGTCAGAAGAGATTGCCAAAGGGAAACAAATGATGCAACATGCTAAAGATCAGTTGATTAAGGCTAATTTAAGGCTTGTTGTAAGCATTGCCAAAAAATATGCAAATAGAGGACTTCATTTTTTTGACCTTGTTCAAGAAGGTAATATTGGATTAATTAAAGCTGTTGAAAAGTTTGAATATAAGAGAGGTTTTAAGTTTTCAACTTATGCTACTTGGTGGATTAGGCAGGCCATAACAAGATCTATTTCCGATCAAGCTCGCACAATTAGAGTTCCTGTACATATGATTGAACAAATAAATAGGCTTAATAGAGAAACCAGATATTTGGTTCAAGTTTTGGGGAAAGATCCCACAGATGAAGAGCTCTCAGATAGACTTGGATGGGAGCTTAAAAAGGTTAAAACTGTAAAAAGTGTTTCAAGAGAGCCAGTTTCTCTTGAAACACCAATTGGGGAAGAGGAAGATTCTGTTCTTAGTGATTTTATTGAGGATAAGGCAATAAAAAATCCTGCAAATCACACATCCTTTGTAGTTTTGCAAGATCAAATAAGAGCAATTCTTGGAACTCTTCCTGAAAGAGAGCAAGAAGTTGTGAAAATGAGATTTGGGCTTGAAGATGGTTATTCTTTAACTCTTGAAGAGGTCGGGCTTCATTTTAATGTTACAAGAGAAAGAATTAGGCAAATTGAATCTAAGGCATTAAGGCGGCTTAAAAATCCTAAAAAAACTCAAAAATTAAAAGATTATCTTGAAGATTTAAATTGAACAATGGAGGATTGATGGAGAATAATATTGATACATTAAAAAAACTTGAAGTTATATATAAGTCTAAATTTGAGCTTGAGGAAAGGCGAAAAAGTATTCCTAAGTATTTAGAGATGAAAAAAATTCAGATTGAAGAATTATCTAAAGTTCTTATTGATTTGCAACAAAAGTTTAAGGAATATCAAAAAGAAGACTCTGCTTTAAAGTTAGATATTCAAGATATTAATTCAAGAAAGAGCAAGGCAGAAGAAAAAATTGATAGCATTAAAACGCAAAGAGAATATGAGGCTCTTGAAAAAGAACTTCAGGTTATTATTGACGATGAAGTTACAATTAGAAAAAAGATGACACATGTTAATGGACTTAAAACTAAAATAGAAAAGGAAATATTAGATGTCAACGAGAAGCATAGTAAAGAAGAAGAATGTTTTAAGTCTGAAAGCAATAGTTTGGAGTTAGAGCTTTTAGAAATTAAAAAGAAACTTTTAGAAATAGAAAGTGAAGAGTTAAATTGCGCTTCTAAAATGAATGAAGATTTTTTATTTAAATTTCAAAGAATAATAAGAAATAAATCAAACGGAGTTGTGCCTTTAATTAATAATGTTTGCAAAGGTTGTCATATGATACTTCCTATTGAATTTGCAAATAAAGTAAGACGTGAGCCCAACGATATTAAATTTTGTCCTTATTGCAGTAGAATACTCTATTATCAGGATAAAATTCGAATAAGTGATGAAATAATTCCTGGTAGTTTGGCAGATCTTGTTGAATAAAATTTGTTAATTTGATACTTTTTATTTAAGCTGACAGTCAGCCATCGCTTAGTTTTATAATAATTAAAGCTTAAGAGGAAAGTCCGAGCTCCAATAAGAACATAATGCTAGGTAATGCCTAGGGGTTTTAAACCTAAGAAAGTGTCGCAGAAAATTACCGCCATAAAAGGTAAGGGTGAAAAGGTGGGGTAAGAGCTCACCGCTTATTTAGCAATAAATACAGGCAAGATAAACCTCATTAGGAGCAAGATCAAGTATGTAAGCTTTCTTTGTTCTTGAGGATATGCTTACGGGTGGATCGCATGATTTTTTTAGCGATAAAAAAACAAGAGAGATGATGGCATAGTACAGAACTCGGCTTATGGGTGTCAGCTTAATTTCATAAACCTAAAAGAGAGTTTTAAATGGAAATAAGATATTTAAGATATATTTTTTATTCATTTATGATTTTCATTTTTATTTTTTTAATTTATTATATTTTGTCATATTTTAAATCTTTTTCTAATTCTTATTTAAAAGCAGGGCCAACACAGGTTGATTTGCTTTTGCTGTGGGATAAAAAAGAATATAAAGAAATAATAGATTATGCTGAGAATGATATTAAAAATCATAGATTTGATTTTAATTTAAATTTGCTTTTGGGATTTTCGTATTTTTATTATTCTTTAATAGTAAATGAAGGATATTTAAAAGGAGAATTTTTAGATAAATGCATAGAAAGATTAAGATTTTTAATTTCTATAAATAATGGAGTCTCTATAGGCCCTTTGTATTATATATTAGGAAAGGCATATTCTCATAAAGGAGAGTTTTATAGTGAACTTGCTGTAAAATTCTTAAAGAAGGCTTTAAGTGTTGATAATTTTGATTTCATGAACATTAAAGAAGATATTTTTGAATATTTGGGGTATTCGTATCAACTTTTAAAGGATTACAAGTCTAGTTTGAAGTTTTTTGAAAAAGCTTATAATGAAAATAAATCTGATTTAGTTCTTTGGAGTTTGGCTTATGTTAATTATAAGCTGAATGATATAAACAAAAGCGTCGAGTATATAAAAAAAATAATAGAGGAAGAGAAAGGGAAATTGTCAAAGGGTGAGAAAACGGATGAAAATTTAATTCAAAAGGTATATTTGCTTTATGGAGACATTCTATTAGATAAAGGTGACTATGACAATGCTTTTAATTACTATAACAAAGTTCTAGAAATTAATAGTTCAAATTCTAACGTTTATGTTAAAATAGGAGATATATATAGGAAGAAAGATAAAGATTATCCTAAGGCTAGGAAATACTGGAGAGAAGCTCTCAATCTTAATCCTTATTTAGAAGCAGCAAGAGAGAGGCTTGGAATTACTTTGGAAGATTTTTAGGGAGGTTGATTTGAATTTGTTTAAGTCTTTTTTGATAGATATTGGTATTGATCTTGGAACATGTAATACGTTAGTTTATATTAAAGATTATGGTGTGGTTATGAGTGAGCCTTCTGTTGTTGCAATAGATATTACTAAAGGTAATAAAGTTGTTGCGGTTGGTCGAAATGCTAAAAAAATGCTTTGGAAAACCCCAGAAAATATTAAAGCTGTGCGCCCGCTTAGAGATGGAGTTATTGCTGATATTGAGAATACGGAGAAGATGATTAAATATTTTATTAATCAAATTTTTTCTCGTAAAAAATTGTTTTTTAAGCCAAGAATGGTAATAGGTGTTCCAACTTGCATTACAGAGGTCGAACGAAGAGCTGTAAAAGAGAGCGCAATGAATGCTGGTGCAAGAGAAGTTAAGGTAATAGAAGAATCTCTTGCAGCTGCTATTGGATCTGATATTCCTATTTTTGAACCTACAGGACACATGGTGTGTGACATTGGAGGTGGAACTACAGAAATATCGGTTATTTCTCTTGGCGGTATGGTTGTAAGTAGAGCTATTAGAACTGGTGGTGATGAATTTGATGAGAGCATAATAAAGTATATGAGAAATTCTCATAATATTATAATTGGTCAACAAACAGCAGAAAAATTAAAAATTAAGATAGGAAATGTATATCCTGATATTCAAAATTTGAGGGTAGAAAAAATAGATATTAAGGGTACAGATGCTGTAACTGGTCTTCCTAGAAAGCAACTTGTTGATTCTATGGAAGTAAGAGAGTCTTTACAAGAGCCCATTAATATTGTTGTGGATGAAGTTAAGCGCACTCTTGGTGCAACGCCACCAGAGCTTGCTACAGACATTGTTGAGCGCGGTATCATTTTGACAGGAGGAGGAGCTCTTCTTAAAGGTTTAAATAGGCTCCTTTCAAAAGAGACCGGAGTTCCTGTTTATGTTGCAGACAATCCGCTTCTCTCTGTGGCTGTTGGTGCTGGGTTATTTTATGATTATGCTAATAGAATAGATATTAGTAAGAATATTTACAGTTTTATCAATGAATAAGTTATGAATTTTCTTGTCAAATTCAAGAATTTTATCAAGGTACTTTTAGTATTGATAGTTTCTCTTGTTTTTATGATTTATGATTCAAGCAGTATTCAAAGGAGAAAACCTGATAATTTTTTGTTTTTTACTCTTAATTCTTATATTCAAAGTAGAATGCATGGGATTTTTAGTTTTATTTCCAATGTTTTTAAAACTGTAAATGAATATAAGAATTATAAGGACAAGATAGAATTTTATAAAAAAAGGATACAACAGCTTGAAATAGTAACTCAGAATATACAGTCACTAAGGCAAGAGAATGTTCGTCTTAAAGAGCAATTAAATTTTTATTCATCAAGTTCTAGCGATTTTATTTCAGCAGAGATTATATATCTGAATTATTCAAATATATCGACATTAATGGCTATTAATAAAGGATTTAATGACGGGATAGAAAAGGATATGATAGCGGTTGCATATCAAGATGGATTTAGTGGTCTTGTAGGCAAAGTTGTAAAGGTTTATTCTAATACTGCTAAAATTTTACCTTTGACTAATTATGAAAATTTTGTGTCTGCAAGGATTCAAAGTAGTAGGTTTATAGGTCTTATAGAAGGCAATGGTTATGGTAAAAAACTTGAAATGAATTATGTTAATAGACTTGCTGAAAAAGATTTGAAGATAGGCGATTCTATTGTTACTGCTGGATTTAGTGAATATCCGGTTGGCATTTATATTGGAAAGATTACAAATTTTCATATTCTTGATTATAATTCTCTTTTAAAAATAGAAGTAGAGCCGGCGATAGTTTTAGATAAACTTGAGTATGTTTTTCTTGTTAAAAACAATAAAGAGATTAGTGAATAATGGCAGCATTTTTTTCATATTTTATTTCTAGCGCATTTTTAGGTAAAATTTTTCAACATTATTTTGCAACTTATTTTTATTTTTCAATAGATATTTTTTTAATTTTTCTAGTTTTTAATTCTTTAAATTTTATTTTTAATGTGGGCCTATTATCTAGTATTTCATATGGTCTTCTTATGGATTATTTTACAGGATTGCCACTTGGGTTTTTTGTTTTTGGGTATACAATAATATTTTATTTTAACAATAAAATAAAGTTATTAATGCCTAAAAATATGCTTAGCATGACAATATTTTTTATTTTTTCAAAAGTTATATTATGGTTTTTGGCTATTGTATTTTATGATTTTATAGATTTAAAATCTTTTAATTATTCAATTTTTAACCTTGACCTCGTTGTAAATATAATGTTTATCAACTTTTTATATCCAATTCAAAATTATTTTACTAAAAATTTTCATTCTTTTAAAGAGGATTATTAGTGGGTGTTATAACAAATTTTAGATACAAGTTTGGCATATTATTTTTAATAGTAATTATGGTGCTTTATCTAGCAATTTTATTTCAAATGCAAATTGGTAAGCATTTGTTTTACGATAGAGAAGCCAATGTTTTTTTATCAAGATTGGAAAAAATCAATGCTTCAAGGGGCGAGATTTTAGATTCTAATTACAATATTTTGGCAAATAATTTAACTATGTTTATTTTAAAGATAAGTTTGCAGCAGTATTATAATATGCCGGTGGCTACTAGAATTGAGATGATAGACTTTTTATCAAGCACTCTAGATATTGATAAATCAATTATTTTATCTAAACTTCAAGAGCCTGGTGGATATCTCAAAGATGTTGAAATAATGGAACTTACCCCAAAGATGTTATTTAAAATTTCTGAAAAAAAGTTTTATTATCCTGCTCTTTTATGGACCTATTCTTTTAAGCGTAATTATTTAGTTGACGATTCATATTCGCATTCAATCGGCTATGTTGGACAAATAAATCAAAGAGAGCTTAGAACTTTTTATAATGTTAGTGGGTATGATAATACTTCTACGATTGGAAAGTTAGGCATTGAACAAGTTTATGATAATTATATTAGAGGGCAAGAGGGTTTAATTAAATACAAAGTGGATTCCAAGGAGAGAAGAATAGACGACGGTTCTATTATAAAGAATATGGTGCCAGGTAATAATGTTGTACTTAATATTAATAAAGATATTCAAGATCTTGCTAAGAATGCTTTAGGCAAAAGGTATGGTTCTATTGTGGTATTAAAGCCATCAACAGGCGCTGTTCTTGCTCTTCATAATTATCCTTATTATTCTATGAGAGATGTTTATAATAAATATAATAAAGAAGATTACTCTTTTTTAAATAAAGCAATTCAATCTGTTTATCCACCAGCATCTATTTTTAAATTGGTTGTTGCTGCTGCTATTCTTGAGGAGAGAGTTATAGATAAAGATCGTAAAATTTATTGTCCTGGATATTTTAAAGTTGGAAATAGAATTTTTCATTGTTGGAAGCCTGGGGGTCATGGGTATGTTAATTTAGAGGAAGCGATTGCACATTCTTCTAATGTTTATTTTTATACGCTTGGACTTAAGTATCTTGGGGTTGATAGAATTAGAAAATATGCAAAAGAATTTGGGTTTGGAGAAAAAACAGGAATTGATTTACCAAATGAAGTATCTGGTCTTCTTCCTAGTCCTGAGTGGAAAGAAAAAACTTTTAATCAGTCTTGGGTAGGAGGAGATACTGTAAATTTTTCAATAGGTCAAGGATTTTTAAATGCCACTCCTATGCAGATTGTTAATATGGTTGCTATGATTGCAAACGAAGGTGTTGTATATAAGCCCAGAATTGTAAATAAAATTTTAAAGGGCGGTACGAATGAAGTTATTCTTGAGAATAAGCCAGAAATATTAAGAAAAACAAATCTTATTAGTAAGAACACATTTAAGCTTCTAAAAAAATATATGAGAAGTGTTGTAACTTATGGTACAGCAAGATATGCGGTTCTTACGAAAGCTGTTAAGGTTGGGGGTAAAACAGGTACTGGTCAAACCGGTATAGATGGTTTTGAAAATAGTTCTTTTATTGGACTTGCTCCTTATAACGGTTCAGCTGACAATCAAATTATTGTTTTTAGTTTGGTTGAAGCAAAGAGCAATGTAGATTGGTGGCCTGCAAAATCTACAGATTTAATAATGCAAGGTATTTTTGCAAATCAAAGTTATGAGGATATTCTTAAAGGGTATAAGCCATGGTATCTTAGGTAAATTAATGGTTTTTAGAAAAAATTATGATTATTTAGCTTTGATAAGCTTACTTATAGTTTCTTTTGTTGGTATATTATTGATTTATTCTAGTGATTATAATATTAGTGGGTCTTTAACTAAGAATGAATATATAAAACAAACCTTTTGGGTAATTATTGGATTTTTTCTAATTTTTATAGTGGGTAAATATGATTTAAAATTTGTTTATAGTATAATATATCCTTTATATTTTTTATTAATATTGGCTTTAATTTTTACTGCATTTTTTGGAACTACTGTAAACGGAGCAAGGTCTTGGATTGGTATATGGAAACTTGGAGGACAACCTTCTGAATTGGGTAAAGTTATTATTATTTTAACCCTTTCAAAATTTTATACTGAAAAAAAAGGTTATAATGAATTTTTTATCTTTATTGCTGCATTTTTGTTAATTTTTCCATCGGTAATTCTTATATTATTGCAACCTGATTTTGGTACAGCGATAGTATATTTAACTATTTTTATATTTATTTCTTTTTTTGCAGGAATAGATTTACATTATGTTTTAGCATTTGCGTTGATAGGGTTTTTTTCTTTCGTTTTTGCAATTTTACCAGTTTGGTATGAATATAAGGTGAATATGGGCAATGTATTTTATCTTATATTCTCAAATCCTTTTTATTTTAGAATAGTAATGGGAGTATTGCTTTTAATACTTTTGATTTCTGTTTTAGGGTTTTTTATTACTAAATATGGTTTAAGTATTAAAATAATTTATTTTTATGTTTTTTTTGCAAGTTCTATTTTATTAATTTCAATAGTATTTTCAAAGGTCCTTTCAAAGTTAATGAAGACTTATCAGATTAAACGATTTTTAGTATTCTTAGATCCGGCTATTGATGCTAAGGGTGCTGGTTGGAATTTAAATCAGGTTAAGATAGCAATTGGTTCTGGTGGTCTTTTGGGTAAAGGATTTTTAAAGGGGCCTTATACGCATGCTAATTATGTGCCGTCTCAGAGCACAGATTTCATTTTCTCTATTCTTGCTGAAGAGTTTGGGTTTTTAGGCGTTAGTACTATTTTAATATTATTTTTTTTCCTTTTTTTTAAATTTTTGATAATAATGAATAAATGTCAAGATAGGTATATGGCTTTAGTAATATCTGGAATTTTAGGACTTTTATTTTTTCATACTTCTTTTAATGTTGGAATGTCTTTAGGGGTTCTGCCTATTACTGGGATTCCTTTCCCTTTCCTATCTTATGGGGGTTCTTCTACTATTACATTTTTTTTAGCAATGTCTTTTTATTTTAATATTGAATCAATAGTTGCTATGGATTGAGACTTTATTTTTAATTTTTTTGTTTTCTTATCTCTATTTTTTTAGAAAATTTTTTTGTATATTTAAATTTAGTAATTATAAATATTTGAGGTACGTATTTTTACATAAAAGTGATGAATGTGAATTTTAATTTTTTAATAAAAATAGAAATATTAAAGGTATTATTTTGAGTAAAGATTTAGATAAAGAAGATGTTCTTTATAAAAAAAGACATTCAATAGCTCATGTTATGGCAGAAGCTGTGCGCGATTTATTTCCAAATACCAAGATTGCAATAGGACCTCCTATTAAAGATGGCTTTTATTATGATTTTGAATTTAAAAAGCAAATTACAGAAGATTCTCTTTTAGATATAGAAAATAGAATGAGGGAGATTTTAAAGACTGGAAGTTCTTTTGAAAAAGAATTAATAAGTGTAGAACAGGCTCTTGAAATTTTTAAAGATGAGCCTTATAAGATTGATTTGATTAAAAATTTTGACTTACAAAATGAAATTTCTATTTACAAGAGTCATAATTTTATCGATCTTTGTAGGGGTCCTCATGTTGAAAATATGAATAAGATTGATCCTAAAGCATTTAAGCTTACTAGTATTGCTGGAGCTTATTGGCGAGGTAATGAAAAAAATACAATGCTTACTAGAATTTATGGAACTTTATGGAATAATGAAAAAGAGCTAAGGTCTTATCTTAATTTGAGAGAGGAAATAAAAAAAAGAGATCATAGAAAGCTTGGAAAAGAGCTTGATTTATTTTCTATTCATGAAGAGATTGGCCCAGGGCTTGTTTTTTTTCATCCCAATGGGGCCAAAATAAGAGCTTTGATAGAGGATTTTTGGAGAGAAGAGCACTCTAAAAATGGGTATGATATTCTTTTTACTCCTCATATTGGCAAATCTTGGCTTTGGCAAACTTCTGGCCACTTAGACTTTTATAAGGATAGCATGTTTGAAAAAATGGAAATGGACAAAAGCGATTATTATCTTAAACCCATGAATTGTCCTTTTCATATTGCAATTTATAATACAGGCAAGCATTCTTATAGAGATTTGCCATTTAGATGGGCTGAACTTGGCACTGTATATCGTTATGAAAAGATAGGTGCTTTACATGGCATAATGAGAGCCAGAGGTTTTACTCAAGACGATGCTCATATTATATGTACTCATTCTCAAGTTTTAGATGAGATTAAAGAAGTTCTTAGGTTCGCTATTTATATGTGGAGTAAATTTGGCTTTAACAGTTTAAAGGCATATCTTTCTACAAAGCCTGACAAGTTTGTTGGTAATGATTCTGATTGGGAAATGTCTTTAAAAGTTCTTGAAGAGGCTTTAAGTGGCTTTGAAGTTCCTTATGAAATTGATAAGGGGGGAGGTGCTTTTTATGGACCTAAAATTGATCTTAAGATAGTTGATTCGCTTGAGAGAGAGTGGCAGATGAGTACAATTCAATTTGATTTTAATCTTCCCGAAAGATTTAATATGACTTATACTGCTGAGGATGGTAAAGAAAAAAGACCATTTATGATTCATAGAGCCTTGTTAGGGTCTATTGAAAGATTTTTTGGAATTCTTATAGAGCACTATGGGGGAGCGTTTCCTTTATGGTTATCTCCTATTCAAGCAGTAATCATCCCTGTTAACAATGCTGTAGAAGATTATGCTATTAAGGTTTTTAATAAATTTAAAAATGAAGGGATGAGAATAAAACTTGATAATACTTCCTCAAGAATGAATGCTAAAATTAGGGAATATCAGGCCAAAAAAATACCTTATATGTTTATAATTGGTGAGAGAGAAGCAACAGAAGAAAAAATATCTATTAGAACAAGAACAAATGAGCAAATAAATGGACTTGAACTTGATGAAGCTCTTAAATTAATTTTATTAAAAATAAGAGATAAGGAGATTTGATAAATTGAATAATTTGATCAAAATTATTACTCCTAATAAAATAACATTAGCTAGGATTATACTTTCCTTTATCATATTAATTTTATTTTTTTTGGAAAATATATTTTTTTCATATTTGTTTTTTGGAATTATTTGGTTTTTAATCATTTTTAATGAATTTACTGATTTTATTGATGGGTATCTTGCAAGAAAATATGGTCTTGTTAGCAATGTGGGTAAAATTTTAGATCCTTATGCGGATGTTTTGCAGCATTTAACATATTTTGTTTTTTTCTTTTATAAAGGCATAACCCCTTATTATTTTTTTGTAATATTTATTTATCGTGAAATTTCTATTGGCTTTGTTAGAAATTTAATTATTCAGTTTAATATAGTTCAACAAGCCAATTTTTTGGGAAAATTAAAGTCAATTCTTTATGCTGTTTGTACTTTTGCAAGTCTTTTGTTTTATACTTTAAATCAACTCAATTTTACAGAACCAATTCAAAATTTTATTAGCTGTATTTTAAATTTTGAATTTAAATTTTTATTTATTGTTCAAGTAATGTATGTTTGTGCTGCGTTTTTTGCAATTTTATCATTTTTAGATTATGTATTAATATTCTTGAATGTAAAAAAATATGAAAATAAATAAGACATTAATTTTGCTATTTTTATTTACAAAACTTTTTCCCATTCAAGCTCAAGTAAATCAAATATTAACAGAAATTAGTCCGTTGAGTATTTTAAGTAAAAATGGGAAAGGTAGTGTTTATTTAAAAGTCAGCAAATCTTCTGATTATATTTTAACCTTAGATAAGAGTTCAAATTCTGATTTTGTTTTTAAAATTTATGATATTTCTAATAAAAAGTATATAACTGATAAAATAAAAAGCAAAGATTTTAAAATAAGGTTAGATCAAAATTCTCTTTATGCAATAATATATGTTGGCAGTAAGAATGAAAATATAAAATTTTCGCTTACAGATTTAGATTTTTCAATTTTGAGTGGCGATTTCTTGAAAGCTAAGACATCTAAAATTGAAAAAGAAGATTCGTTTTTTACTTTAAAAGATTTGCCCGTTTTAAATTTAACTAGCAAGCTTAAAAAGTATGTATTAAGGATTTATAAAAGCAATATTTATATTGCTTATCAGTTAGAAAATAGCGATGACATTAAAGTTGCTGAGTTTATTGAGGATGTTGGTTGGTTTAATCTTGATTCGTCTGTTAATGGAAATATTATTAATATAGTTAATTTTGATTTTTCAATTAATTCAAAAGGCAATTTATATATTGCTTTTGTTACGAAATCAGGGTCTGATTTTGCTAGTGAGCTTGTAGTTAAAAAATTTAATAGTAGAAAATGGATTGATATTAGCCCAGGGTACATAGAAAATTTTGGATCTTTATTAAATATGAGCATTGATTTAAAAGATAGGTTGTATTTGGCATATTTAAGAGAAATTGAAGGTGAATATAAAATAAATTTAATCTCAAATATGGGTTACGGAAATATTTGGACTGATGTAATACATTCTTATTTAAGCAAAGGTAATTCTAATGTTAATTCGTCAAACATTGGACTAATCTCTGAACCTTTTTTGGGTATTTTTTATAATTATAAGTCAAATAATGAGATTAAATCTGAGTTTATTGTAAACAAAGAGAATGCTTGGGTAAATGCAAACATTCCTTCTGTTTATATGGCTAATTTTATTAAAGGTTTTTTTGATTCTAATTTTAATCAAATAATTATGAGTTTTGTTTCTGAAAATAGACCGATTGTAAGCATTTGTCCTTTAAAAAGCAATAGATGGATTAATATAAGTCCTAATGTTAAAATGGAAGGTTCGAGCATTGATATTGGGCTTTATAAAAATAATTTGTTTTTAGCTTTTGAAGACAATAATGATGTGAGGTTAATTTATTTCAAGAATAAAAATTGGTATTTTTTAAATAAGTTGGAGCATTTTAAGGGCAATGTTACTAGTCCCCAGATTGGAATTTATGGTAATCAAGGGCTTGTAGTCTCTACTTTAAGCTCTAATTCCAATGAATTATTTTTTACTTTGGTTTGTCGATGAGAGTAATTCAAAGTAAGATCTAGTTTCAAGGTTTTCTTTTAATCCAAATTGATTGATTATGTTATTGATTTCTTTTTTTGCTAAATCTATATCATTTTGATTGTTAATTATTTTTTCTATTTCTAAAAAAAATCCAAGATTTTTTACTTCATTTATCTCCACATTTAAATTATTAGTTTGATAAATTAAGCTTTTTTTTATCTTTTTGTATAGCTTTTTAAATTTAAGCTCTTTTAGAAGGATTAAAAAATTGTTAACATTATCTATTTTGAATTCTACTTCTTTATTAATTTCTATAGCATTGTTTTTGTCTAATATTTTTTTTTTAAATGTGACAATTTTTTCTAGAGTATTTAATTTTCTTATTCTTATAATTTTTTTTGGGTTTGAGTAATAGATATCAGTCTTTATTTCTTCTTTAATAAACTTGAATTTTTTATTTGCTAACTTAATAATTCTTTTCAACTCTTTTGGAGGAATAAATGCTTTTGATTCTATTTCGAACATATATTAAAAATAATGTAATTATGATAATATTTCAATGTTAAAATATTATGCTATATAAGATGGATTTTTAATAATTTAAACAACTTTTTGTATGATATGTTGAAATTTGAATTTAGCGACAGGTTTTTACTTTTTAGTTATTTTGTTTTAATTATGTTTGTAGGCTCTCTTTTGTTAATGCTGCCTATTTCTTGGGGAGGTGATGGCAAATTAGCATACATTGATGCTCTTTTTACCGCTGTTTCTGCTGTAAGTATTACAGGTCTTACAACTGTTGAAATAGAAGGTTTTTCTACTTTTGGATTTATTTTGATAATGTTACTAGTCCAGCTTGGGGGGTTAGGATTTATAAGCATTACTACTTTTTATTTGCTTATACCTAAAAAGAAAATGAATTTAACAGATGCAAGAATAATAAAGCAGTATTCCCTTTCAAATATAGAGTATAATCCTATTAGAATTTTAAAAAGCATATTATTTATAACTTTTTCAATTGAAATGATAGGTTTAATATTAATACTTATTTGTTTTAAGCTTAGGGGAGTTAATATTTCATTTTTAGAGGCTTTATTTACCACAATCTCTGCTTTTTGCAATGCAGGTTTTTCTATGCATTCTGAGAGCATTTATGCATGGCGAGATGTTCCTGAAGCCATAGTTGTGGTTTCTATTTTAATAATTTGTGGTGGGCTTGGGTTTATGGTCTATAGAGATGTAAAGAATACTATTAAGAATAAAAAAAAATTATCACTTCATGCCAAAATAGTTTTTTCTTTGAGTTTTGTTTTAATTATAATTGGTGCAATTTTATTCTTTTTTACAGAGATACATAAATTAAAAGATGGTTATTCGATTAGTACTCTAATATTTAATTCAATTTTTTATTCGATTAGTACTAGAACAGCCGGTTTTAATTATCTTGATAATTCTTTAATAAGCGGAAGAACTCAAATAGTTTCTCTACCATTCATGTTTATTGGTGGGGCACCCGGATCAACTGCGGGGGGAATTAAGATTACAACATTTTTTTTAATTATATTAGCTGTTGTTAAAAATCAAAACGGCAATGGATATATTATTGGGTCTTACAAGGTTTCAATAGATAGTATAAGATTTGCACTTTTATTTTTTGCAAGAGCTATTTTTATTGTAAGTTTTTCTTTTTTTATGCTTCTTTTTTTTGAGGGAGGATCTGGCAATTGGAAAGTTATTGATTTGGGTTATGAAGTATTTTCTGCTTTTGGAACAGTTGGTCTTTCAGTTGGAGTAACCCAGGATTTGTCATTTTGGGGTAAAGTCATTATAATTTTTACTATGTTTGCAGGACGAATAGGACTTTTTTCAATGGCTGTTTTTGTTTCAAGAAAGTCACGTTTTGAAGAATTTACAAGGCCAAGGCAGGATATTTTGGTTGGTTGAAATATGAAAACATTTGTTATTATTGGACTTAGTAATTTGGGAATTCACTTGCTTGAAGATTTAAGTAGACTTGATTGTCAAATTATTATCATAGATACATCTAAAGAGCTTATTGAAGAATATGATGTGATATCTACAGAAAGCTTTGTTGTTGAACAATTTACTAAAAATGCTTTAAAAAGAATAATTCCTGTAGATACAGACGCTGTTGTGATTGACTTTGATGATGATCTTGGCAAAAGTGCTCTTGTAACCCATTATTGTAATCTTTTAGGTTTAAAGGAAATATGTGTTAAGACAGAAAATAGGGATGATGCTGAAATATTAAAAACTCTTGGTGCAACAAAAATTATATTTCCAAGTAAAGATGCTGCTAGAAGATTAACTCCATTATTAGTATCTCCTAATCTTTCAACTTATAATATTATTGGGTATGATATTATTGTTGCTGAAACTGTTATTCCTAAAGAATATGTTGGGAAAACCCTTTTTGAAGCTGATCTTAGAAGGGAATGTGGGATTACAGTTATTGCTGTTAGGAATTTAAGTAATTCTAGATATGAATTTGTTGATGGCGATTATTTTTTTTTAAAAGATGATAAAATTGTAATTTGTGGGAAACCCGATAGTATTGAAAATTTCACAAACAATAAAGATTTAATTAAAGATTTAATTTCGGTTTCTAAGGAGGATGAAAAATTAAATAAAGATACTGAAAAGAAGTCGAGATTTGTAGGGATTTTTAATTTTATGAAAATTTTTCAAAAAGATCGTAAGGATAATTAGGATTTAAGAATGACTAAAATTATTCCTGTAGCAAGTGGTAAAGGTGGTGTTGGAAAAACATCTTTTGTTGCAAATATTGGTTATAAGCTTTCTAGCTTAGGTAAAACTGTAATACTTGTTGATCTTGATCTTGGGGGTTCTAATCTACATACTTGTTTGGGTGTTAAAAATAAGGGTGTGGGTATTGGTTCTTTTATTAATAAAAAAGATAAAAATTTTTCAGATTTAGTATGTAAAACATCTTATGATAAACTTTACCTTATTCCAGGTGATGCTCTTTATACAGGAACAGCTAATCTTCCTTTTTCTGTTAAGAAAAAGATTATAGAATCCATTCAAAATGATCTTATTGCTGATTTTATTTTTTTAGATTTAGGATCTGGAACTTCTTATAATACAATAGATTTTTATTTGGCATCTTATAGTGGTGTAATTGTTACAGTGCCAGAGACCCCCTCCATACTTAATGCCTATTCTTTTTTAAAGAATGCTCTTTATCGCCTTTTGTATTTAAGCTTTCCTCAAAAAAGCCCTGAGCGCGATTATATTGGTAATTTTTTCAAAGATAAGATTGAAGGGACAAAGCTTGGATTTAAAGATTTGGTTGTTGGTATTGAACTTATTTCTTTGAGTTCTTCTTTGAAAGTTAAGAAGATGATGAATAATTTTTATCCTAGAGTGGTATTAAATAGAATAGAAACTAGTGAAGAAATTGCCATGTGTGAAAATTTGATTAATGTTGTTAAAAATAATATTAATATACCAATAGAGTTTATAGGCTTTGTACCTTTTGCAAAAAGTTTTAGAGAGGCTATTAATAATAGAGTGCCATTTATTGATTTTGAGAAGAATTCAAAGCTGAATAAATATTTTGAATTTATAGCTGGCAATTTAATTAAATCTCCTGTTGAAGGCTCTCCTTATATTTACGACGATATATATGATATGATTAAAGATCAAAGTCAATTTATTAGAAAGTAATTGGGCTATAATACTATAAAGGAGTATTTGGTGTATAGAATTAAAAATGAAAATTTAGATTTTAAAATAGATAGTTTGGGAGAATGCAAGCAAAACAATCCTTTGATTGATTTTTATGCTAGCGAAGGCTCGTCGCATTTTGTTAATGAGAAAAATAAAATTAAGTTTAGTGTATATAGAAATGAAGATGAGGGAGATAAGTATGAAGATGTTCTTTTAGAAAAAGCTGGACCTAGAGAAAAAATTTATTTTGTGCCCAGACATGTTAAAGCTGCTATTACTACTTGTGGTGGACTTTGTCCTGGTTTTAATGATGTTATTCGTTCTATTGTGCGAACTTTATGGAAAATTTATGGGGTTCGCAATATTTATGGGGTAAAATTTGGATATCAAGGTCTTCTTCCGGAATCAAATTCACCTTTTATTAATCTTAATCCAGATGTTGTGGATGATATTAATAAATTTGGAGGTACTATTCTTGGCTCTTCAAGGGGTGGTATTAAACCTGTGGAAATAGTTGATACTTTAGAGAGAATGAACATTAATATGATTTTTAACATTGGCGGAGATGGTACTCAAAAGGGATCTCTTCTTATTGCTGAGGAGATAGAAAAAAGAAATTTGAAAATAGCAGTTGTAGGCATTCCTAAAACGGTAGACAATGATTTTATGTTTGTTCAAAAATCTTTTGGATTTGAGACCGCTGTAGAACAAGCGGTTGCAGCTGTTGCTGGCGCTCATTTTGAAGCTAATAGTGCTTATAATGGGATTGGACTTGTTAAGGTTATGGGACGGGATTCTGGCTTTATTGCTGCTCATACTGCACTTTCTTCTAATGATGTTAATTTTTGTTTAATTCCAGAGCTTGATTTTGACATAGAAGGTCCTAATGGATTTCTTGTTCATCTTGAAAGACGGCTTTTAGAGAAAGAAAGCTTAGAAGAAATTCCTCATGCAGTAATATTAATAGCAGAAGGAGCAGGTCAAAAATATTTTGATCATTTTCCTCGCAAGAAAGACGATTCTGGGAATTTGCTTTATGAGGATATTGGGCTTTATATTAAAGATAAAATTACAGAATATTTTAAAGCAAAAAATATCCAGTTTACCCTTAAATACATTGA
Organism: Borreliella afzelii; assembly: GCF_014202295.1. NCBI lineage: Bacteria > Pseudomonadati > Spirochaetota > Spirochaetia > Spirochaetales > Borreliaceae > Borreliella > Borreliella afzelii. The sequence goes on along the minus strand of NZ_JACHGM010000001.1, from coordinate 137,128 downwards.
TCCTAGCTATATTATTAGAAGTTCACCTGCTAATGCTAGTGATTCGCTTTATTGTGCTAGACTTGGGTCAAATGCTGTACACGCCGCAATGTCTGGTAAGACAAAAATGTTGATTAGCCTGTGGAGTACAAAATTCGTGCACATACCAATTAAGATGGCGGTAATTGATAGAAATAAGGTTAATCCAAATGGTTCTTTTTGGAGAGATGTTCTTTCAAGCACAGGGCAACCGATTAGCATGAAGAATTAAATTATAAATTCTTTTTATTTGGCAGCATTTCCAGCAATATTTAATATATCCCAGGTTCTTGAGAATGGTGGAGAATATGAGAAGTCCATCATTCCTAATTCTTTTGTTGTAAGTTTTGAATAGATTGCAATTGATAAAGCATGGATTCTTATTACGGCTCCATTTTTTCCTATTGCTTGTGCTCCAAGGATTATTTTGGTATTCTCCTCGTAAATTAATTTAACATAAAGATCTTCTTGCCCCGGATAATAATTTGTATGATTTTTATCCTTTACAAAAATCGTTTTGTAGTTTATTTGAAGCTTTTTTGCGTCTTTTTCCGTAAGTCCTGTTCTTGCAGCTTCTAAGGATAGTATCTTAATTGAAGCTGAGCCCAATGTCCCTTTAAATGGAACATGATTCCCAGCTAAATTTTCACCGACTACTCTTCCAAGTTTGTTGGCTGTTGTTGCAAGTGGTATGTATTCATTTTTTTTGCTTACTATATTATAAATAGTTGCACAATCTCCTGCAGAAAAAATATTTTTTATGCTAGTTTCGCCATACTCATTTACAATTATTGCTCCATTTGTAGTAGTTTTAAGCTGATTTTCCAAAAATTCAGTATCAGGTTTTATTCCAGTAGCAAGTATGACAACGTCAGCCTGATAAGTGTTTTTGTTTGTTACTACTCCTTCTACCCGTTTTTCTCCTATTAAGCTTTTTACAAACTCACTTGTATGAAGTTCAACTCCTTTTTCTATTAGTTCTTCTTCCATTATTTTAACTATTTCTTCGTCAAAAGAATCTGTGAGGATGTGTTTATCTAGTTGAATTAATCTTACATTTTTTCTTTTATTTTTTGCTGCTTCTATCATTTCAATTCCAATGTACCCAGCTCCAATTATCACTATATTTTTAATCTCTTCTTTATCCATTAAATTTTTTAGATTTTGACCGTCTTCTAAATTTCTCAGCGTATAAAAATTTTTTAGATTGATATTGTCGATTGCTGGAATAATAGGTTTTGCGCCAGTTGCTATCATGAGTTTATCGTAGTTATTATTAAAAATGCTTCCTGTTTTTTGATTTTTTATTACAATTGTATTGCTTTTTGTATCTACTTTGATAACTTCGTGGTTAGTTTTAGCAGAGATCCCAGTTTTTTCGAATTCTTCTTGTGTTCTTGAGATCATTGTATTTGGATTGTCAAAAAATCCTCCTATAAAGTAAGGCAGCCCACAAGTTCCAAAAGATACAATATTTGTTTTTTCATAGATAGTAATGTCTAGGCTTTTATTTAAGCGTTTTGCTTTAGCTGCGGCACTAGTTCCTGCTGATGTGCCTCCAATAATTATTATTTTCATGATTGTTTTTCCATTTACTTAGTTATGAGTTCTTCTTTATTGTATATATTATAGTCAAGTTGTTTAAGTTGTTTTGCAGATATAACACCAGCAATCATTGAGCCGCTCACATTAACAGCTGTTCTTCCCATGTCAATTAAAGGTTCAACAGATATTACAAGTCCGACCAATCCTACTGGAAAGTTCATTGCTGAGAGTACCATTAATGAAGCTGTTGTTGCGCCTCCGCCAGCACCGGCAGCTCCAAACGAAGTTATTATTATTAATCCAAGAAGTGTTAGTATAAATAAAGGATCTGTAGGGTTTATTCCTTGAGTTGGCGCTAGCATTATTGCAAGCATAGAGGGGTGCAGTGCTGCACAACCATTTTGCCCAATTGATGTTCCAAAGGAGCTTGATAAATTTGCTATTCCTTCGCTTACCCCTAGGTTTTTAGTTTGAATTTCTATATTAATAGGTATAGTTGCAGCACTAGATCTAGATATAAATGCAAATGTTAGTGCTGGAGATATTTTTTTTATAAAAGTAATTGGGTTTAATTTATTTATTGCAATTAATGTCATATGCATAAGAAATGTAAGACCTATGGCAATGTAGGAAGCAATTATAAATTCTCCAAGCTTTATTATGCTTTTAATTTCACTGGTTGCTGTAATTTTTGTTATTAAAGCTAATATAGCATAAGGCGTTAGTTTTAAAATTAAAGTTACTATTCCCAATATTGTGTCTTGAAGCGTTAATATTATTTTTTTAAAAAATTCTATTGATTCTGGCTTTTTGATAGATGTTTTAAGGGCGGCTATTCCTGTGATAGCTGAGAGTATTACAACTCCGATTGTTGAGTTTTTTCTAAGTCCTGCCAAATCTTCAAATATATTTTGTGGAATAAGTTCTGTGATTTTTTTTGTGATTGGTGTTTGCTGTAATATTTCAAGGCCTTTTTGTAATTTTTCACCTTGTAAAATTTCGCTTACTCCCGCTTGCAGTCCTTCTGCTGTTAATCCTAACATTAAAGCAGTGGAAATGCCAATTATAGCAGCAATGCCTGCTGTAAATACTAGTGTTAATATTACAAATAGGCTCATTTTTCCAGCATCTTTACTGTTGGTTAATTTTATTATTGCAGAGATTATTGATGTTATTATTAAAGGGGTTATAATCATTTTAAGAAGTCTTACGTATCCATCGCCTAAAATATTTATCCAATTGATAGTTTCGTTTGTTATAGATGAATTTGTGCCATAAAAATATTGGATAGTCATTCCAAATGCTATTCCTAGCCCTAACGCTATAAACACTCTTTTTGTAAAAGAAATATTTTTTCTTTTACAAAAATAAACTATGCTTATTAGAATAAGCATAGTTGTAATATTGATCAATGTATATAATATACTTATCTTATCCATTTTTACCTCTTGTATAAGCTTAGTGCATTCTTTTTTAAACTTAAGGTTATATATTTAAAATTAATTAATTAATTAATCTTGTTTTAATATTTTTTTGGAATAAGATTCTATTGCTTCATCTTCAAAGGTGTCATTTTTTAAAATTTGATTTGCAAGTGTTTTTCCCAGCTGAACCCCTTCTTGGTCGAATGAGTTTATATTTAATAAAAATCCCTCAAACATTACTTTATTCTCATAATGGGAGAGTATTGATCCTATTGCATAAGGTGTTAATTCTTTTGAATATATTAGTGCAGATGGTCTCTCGCCTTTAAAATTTTTATTTTTGTTACTATTTTCTTTGCCTTTTGAGAATGCTATTATTTGGGCTATTAAATTTGCTTTTAATTTGTCATTGCTTGAGCTATTATCAGAGATTACATCTTCTTTAAGTTGTGTTTCATTAAAACCTATGAAATCCATTGGAACTATATCTGTTCCTTGATGAAGCATTTGAAAGAATGAGTGTTGAACATCCGTTCCAATGCCTCCCCAAATTATTCTTACAGTTTTATAGTTTATTGTTTCGTTAAATCTGTTTACACTTTTTCCATTGCTTTCCATTTCAAGTTGTTGTAAGTGAAGATAAAAATTCTCCATTGCCTTAGAATAAGCAATTATACAGTTGCTACTGTAGTTGAGAACATTTCTTTCGTATATACTAATTAGTGCTGCTAAGAGAGGCGCATTGTCTTTTACGTTTTTATTTAATGATTTTTTGTCCGCTTTATTGGCTCCTTTTAAAATTTCTTTTACAATTTTTTCTGTGAAGCAAAGAGCAAGTAGCACAAGTCCAACTGCTGATGTTGGAGAAAATCTTCCACCTATTGAATCATGCATAAAGAAATATTCAAGATATCCTTTTTCCTCTAGCGCTAACATGCTGTTTTTTAATGTTATAATGACCATTTGTTTTTTATATTCTTTGATGCCGTTTGATTTCAATTTGTTTATTAAGAATTGCATATTAGCTTTGGTTTCTAATGTATTTCCACTTTTTGAGACAATAATAAAAAGCGTTTCATCAATATTAATGCTATTTAGCACCTCTGCCGATTCGTCTGGGTCGATGTTTGAAATAAAATAACCATTCATTAAGGCTAGGTTATGTTTTTTTGCATAATTTTTTATTGAACTGTAAAGAGCTTTTGGTCCTAGACTAGATCCACCAATTCCTATTTGAACTACATTTTTAAATTTTTTACCATTTGCGCTTTTAATATTCCCAGAATGGATTTGCTTTGCAAAATTATATATTTTTTCAAGTTCTGATTGGAAAAACTCCCGCATATTTTCTTTATTGTCTTCTATTACGTCCTTACCAATTTGCCCTCTTGTAAGATGGTGTAGGACTTTTCTATTTTCACTAATATTGACCCTTTCCCCATTAAGTATTTCTTTATATTTTTCTATTAAATTTGCTTCATCGCTTAAATTTTGAAAAATTTTAAGGTGGTTTTCATTAATTTGCTTTGAAGCGTAATTATAATGCACACTATCTCCTTCTATCGTAATGTCGTACTCTTTTATTCTTTTTCCAGTTAATACAGTTTTTAGCACCTCTGGGTCAATTCTTTCAAGGATTTTGAAATTTTCAAGTTCATTAAGATTTTTGTAATTTATCATAAACACACCCCTTTATTACGGTTTAAATTTTTCTATTTTTTCTTTTCCACATGTTTTTAATTTTTAATATAATAAATTTAAAGAATCTCATTATTATATTACTTTCAGAATAAATTTTTAAGTAGGCTTCACCTTCGTTTGCTTCACTTTTTGTAAATGATTTTCTAACATTATTCTCATCAAGTTCAATTTCAAGTAAAGTTTTTTTGTTTTCAATTGAGATTACCTTTACCTCAGCTTCTTTATAGCCTATTTCTTTTAAGGCTTGATATCTTCTAAATCCTGCTATCAAATTTTTATTTTTATCTATTATTATTGGATAAATTAATCCATGTTTTATAATGCTGTTTTTAAGGGTTTCAATGTCTCCTATATTTTTTCTAATTCTTTTTTTTATTTTTATTTGATCGATATCTATTAACATATTGTTTTAATCCAATTGGATATCTTCTCCGTTGACGTCTTTATTATTAATTTTCTCATTTTCATTTTCATTTTCATTGTTGTTTGAATTTAATTCTTTTATGCTTTGCACTTCTGTTGTGTTTGTTTTATTAACAATGACTCCGTCTTTAATTTCTTTAGTGTTTTTAATAAGCATTTCTTCATCGTTGTTGTTATTTATTAGATCTTGTTGTGAATTCTCATTTTCTATTTTATTTAAGGGTTCTTGAATGTTCATTTCTATTTCATCTTCGTTTTTATTTTCATTATTGTCAATGTTCTCAAGAACATTATTATTATTGTTTAGGCTTTCAAGATTATTATCAATATATTCAAATTCAGGAGTGTCAAAATTTATTTCATCGTTATTATTAATCTCATCAATTCCGTATATGTTAAATTCTATTGTATTTTTAAATTCTAGTTTATTGCCATAGTATTTTGATTTTTCAATTGGCTGGGTGCCAGAAATAAATAGTTCATTTATTATTTTCTCATCAGCAATTTCTTCTGGCAATAGTCCTGTTTCTGCTTGTACAGGGATGCTAATTATTCCTGCAGGTTTTTCAAAAACTTTTTTAGGTAAGTTTTTGTGATATTCTGCCATGAATTCTCCCCAACTAGGGCCTGCTAATCCTGTTCCTGTTCCAGATGTTCCTAGTGAATATCCTTTTTTGTCAAATCCAACCCAAAATGCTGTTGTTATATAAGGAGAGTATCCTATTGCCCATCCGTCTGCCCAATTTTGTGTTGTTCCTGATTTTCCAGCAATGTCAGATTTAAAATTTTTAAGATTTGTATATTTTTGATTTGCTAAGGTTCCGTATTGAATTGTTGATTTCATCATATCTGTGATGATATAGGCAGCTTGAGGAGACACTATTTGATTTTGATGTCCTTTGTTTTTTATTTTAGCCAATATACTTGCTTCTTCATTTACTATTATTCTTCCGGTTCTATCTTCAATGTATCTTATTCCATAAGGTTCGATTTCGTTACCACTATTTCCCAAAATTGCAAAGGCTCTTGCCATTTGTATTGGAGAAACCGATATTACACCGAGTGCCAGTGGATAAACTTTTGGAAATGTTTTTTCTATTTCTTTTGGATCTGTTATCCCTAATAGTTTTGAGGAGTAGCTAATTGCAGAGTCAAAACCTAGTTTGTCTAATATTCTTAATGCTGGAATATTTAAAGACAAGGCCAATGCTTGGCGTGTTAAAACGTTGCCTCGCCATTTTCCGCCATAATTTCCTGGAGCATAAACTTCTCCGTCTTTATTTAGAAATGCTACTGGAGAGTCTGAAAACATTGTGGCAGCTGTTATTTTTTTTAGATCAATTGCTGCTGCAAAATATAATGTTTTAAATGCACTTCCAGGCTGAACTTTTGCTTGTGTGGCTCGATTAAATTCATTGTCTTTAGCATGTCCGCTTCCCCCAACCATGGCTCTTATTGCTCCGCTTGTTGTGTCTATTGCTATCATTGCTCCTTCAGGCTGTGCAACTAGCTTTGGTGTTAATTTGTTTTTAATAATATATTCTTTTGTTGCTTTATCTATTTTATCAATTCCAAGTATAGCTCCAAAGCTTGCAATTAGATCAATATTGTCTTCGTAAAATTTTCTTTTTCTAAGTTTTTTATATTGTCTTCCATTTATTCTTAAATTTTTAATTCCTAATAAATCTGATATTGCATCTACTACAGGGACAATTTCTGAATTAATAATTATTGTTTCGGATGATCTGTTTAAATTATGCATTGTTCTTGCTTTATTAATCATATCGTTTGTAACTTTATCTGCATATTTTTGTGCTTCAAGGTCAAGAGTTGAATATATTGAGTATCCATCTTTATATATGTTTGCACCATCTGGTAAATATTTTAGTATTTTTTGCCTTATGTATTCAGAAAAATAAGGAGCCTGGTCTTTTTTGTTTGAAATTGCAGATGTATCAGCCATTCTAGTCCAATCATAATTTTGCCAATATTCATTAAATTCTTTTTCAGCAATTTCGGCTTTTACTATTCCATTTGATACAACTTGGTTTAAAACTGCGCGTTGTATTTTTTTTGAGAATTCTGGATTGTAAAGAGGTGAATAAAGTTTTGCATTTGGAAGTTGGATTATCATCATCACGGACTCTGCTGTATTGATTTTATTCACGCTTTTGCCAAAAAAGAATTTTGATGCGGCAACTATTCCATAGTTGCCGTTTCCAAAATAAACTTTATTAAGGTATTTCTCTAATATTTCGTATTTTGAGAGTTTTTTTTCAAGTTGGATTGCCCACCATATTTCATTTAATTTCCTCAAAATTGATCTTCTTGCTTGATTCGTGTAGAGAAGCTTTGCAAGTTGTTGGGTCAATGTGCTGCCACCTGAAAAATATCTGCCAAGAACAATATTAAATGCAGCTCTAAATATTCCTATCAAGGAAAAACCTCGATGAGAAAAAAAACCAATATCTTCTCGTATTAAAAGTGTATTAATTAAATTATCAGGCATTTTTCTCAAGGGCATTAATTCTCTATTTTCATCAGATATAAATTGAGTTATTAGTTTTCCATTAATATCTAAAAGTCTTGAGGGAACTGCTGGGTTTATATATCCAAAATTTTTATCTTTTTGTATGTTTATAGTCTTAGATATTGCTAATGACAGTGTGATAATAGAAAAGCTAACTGTGAAATATGTTAAATAAATAAGTAACTTATGCTTATTTATTTTTTTCAAATTAAGGTTATTTAATTTCATACTTTTTACTAAAGTATACTATAAGTGTATAAGAATTAATAATGTTATAAGTTGATTGTTATAGTGTAAAATTATTGTTATAATTTTACACTATGTAAGCAGCATTTTTAAGTTTTGTTAATTAAACAGATGTTGTGGGGGTTGTGTTGGTATGTCTTTGATTTTTAGAGTAGATTTATTGATTGTTGGTTAATCTTGTTTACAACTTGATTGGTTTAAACTTTATTGGTTTAAAACAATTTTAAGCATTGTTTAGTATTTTTTATATTCCAAAAAAGGAGAAAGGAGAGGTTTATGCTTTTATCTAGAAAAATAAGAGATTATGGAGCTAAGTATAGGGGCAAAGAAATTAAAATGAGTACAGAGATAAATAGTTTTTTAAATCTTCGCAATACTATTGAGATGAGGATGGGCGCTTATTCTGTGCTTGGAGTAATTTATTCTATTTCTATGGATTCTCTTAAACTTATTTTTCAAGAAGATACTGTATTGCCCGCTTTGGCTAAAAATAAAAATTTAGGCTCTATTCAACTTAAGAAAAATTCGGATTCTAAGAATAGTGCAGCTTTTTTTCCCTTTTTGTCTGTAAAGTTGTTGAGTGCTTCTGCTTATTCTTCTCAAAATAAAGAATACAATTTATTAACATTGGAATTTTTATCTCCTATGCCAGAAGAGATTGCTATTAAAGTGGGAAAGCTTCTTGATTTAAAACTTGGACAAAATCAGAGAATTCATGAAAGGATTATTGTTGATAAAGATTCTATTAGAAAACTAAAAATTGATTCTGATAAAGCTTTTATTAAGTTTAATGGGTCAAAACATAAATGCTTAATAAAAGATTTATCTTATGGGGGTGCTTTAGTAATTTCTTCTTTTGATTATGGGGATGTCAATGAAGATACAATTGATTTAATTTTTAGTTTTGAATTTATGGATAAAGAGATTTTTATTGAGGGTAAGTCAAAAAGTTTAAGCGTTATTCAGACGCCCAATGGAAAGGTTTTTGCGCTTGGTATTGCTTTTGATGAGGACAAAATACCGCTTGAGTATACTATGTTAATTCATGATTATTTCAATTAATCAAAAGATTAAAATTCTTCTTATGTGAAGATTCACTTGTAATGCTTGATTTAAGGTTTTTTTAATTGTATTTGGTGGGCTTTGTTGAGAGTGAAGAGAAGCAGGGTGTGTTTTATGGTTTTAGATATTTGCTTTACCAATAAGTATTTATGTTTATGCTTTTTAAATTTTTAAAACAAGAATTTATCAGTATTTTTATTTTTAATTAAATGAATCTATTTGAACTGGCTTTTCTGATTCTATTGTTTATTGAGTATCCAAGTTCTTCATCTTTTACGAATTCACTAAGGATTTGTTTGTAGTCTTTCTCAGAATTAACTAGCTCTTTGTAAAGATTTTGTGCATATTCTTCAAGAGTATTAAATACTTTAATATTTTTTTTATCCCACAAAAAATTAAATAAATAAGATTTTAGAGTAGGTTTTGTAATAAGTATTTTTGTGTCTTTGTTTAAATATCTTCTTATATTGTCTTGACTTTTAAATAAATAGACAGGAATTTTTGGTTTGTAATGCTCTATTATATTCCCAGGTGATTTTTCTAACTCTATTTTTGTTTCTGCATAATTTACTGTATATTTTCCTTGAAGCTCTTTTTCTATCATTTTTTTTGTTATTGCGCCTGGTCTTAATATTAATACGTTATCTTTTAGGTCAAATCCAATTACAGTTGACTCGATTCCAATATTAAAGTCTTTGGTTTTTTCTGTTTTTATTATTCCCTTTACAAGCCCATTTAATTCTTTTAAGGCCATTTCGAAGCTTGTTGAGCTTGGCCTTTTTGATATATTTGCAGATGGCGCTACTATGGGGACTTTAGATGTTTTGATTAAGTTTAAAGCTATTTTATTTGCAGGAATTCTTATTGCCACTGTGTCTAGATTGCCACTTACAAATCTGGATATTTTTATGGATTTTTTAAAAACATAAGTTAAAGGGCCTGGACTAAACCTTTTGATTAGTATTAGAGCACTCTTAGGAATATATTCCGATAATTCTTTTATTTTTTTTACTGTGTCAACGTGTACTATTAAAGGATTTTCAATAGGTCTTTTTTTTACTAAAAAAATCATTTTTACAGCATCTTCATTGTAAGCATTTGCGCCAATTCCGTAAACTGTTTCTGTTGGAAATACAACAAGCTCTCCCATTTTGATAAGTTTTGCTGCTTTTTGTATTTGATTGCTGTGAATTATTTCTGTTAATATCATTTTTAGACTTTTTTCTTTTTATAATTAAATCAAAAAAAATACAAATAAGCAATTTATGAGCTTAATTGTTTATTGAAATATGTTTTTATATTATAATAAATTTATGAGAAATTTAATTGATGCCATCGTAAGAGATAATAGAAAGTTTGTTTTTCTCTTTGTATTTTTTTTTATTGCTTCTCATGTAAGTTCTACTACAGTAGGCCTTGCTTCATGGTATGGTGAAGCTTTTCATGGCAAAACTACTGCTAATGGTGAAAAATTTGATATGATGGCTCTTACTGCTGCTCACAAAGAATTGCCTTTTAATACTGCTGTAAGGGTTACAAATCTTTTAAATAATAGATCAGTTGTTGTAAGAATTAATGATAGAGGGCCTTTTAGGAAGGATAGAATAATTGATTTATCAAAACATGCCGCTGAGAAGCTTGATTTTTTAGGAATAGGAGTTGCTCCTGTAAAAATTGAAGTAATTGAAAGCGTGAATGAAAAAAGACCTTCTGTATCAAAATCGAGTGACTTTAAAAAAGCATTTAATACTTTTGAGATTGAAAAAGAAAAGAAAACTAATCAATTAGAGGATAATTTTTCTGTTGAAAATAAATCTTCAAATTTATTAGCAGATTTATCAACTTCTGTCGACAAAGAAGCAGATTTTTACATACAGGTTGGATCTTATAGAAAAAAAGATTATGCTGATAGGGCTTATAAAATATTAAAAAAAGCGGGTCTTTTTGTTGTAGTAAATTCTCATGGACCGTTTTATACTGTTTTTATTCCTACTAATGCTGATAATGTTCAAAAAAATATAGAGCTGATTAAATCTGCTGGATATAAAGATACTTTAGTAAGAAAAACCAAGGTTCCAGGTGAGAGTCTTGTTATGGATTGATTTTTTAAAATTATTTTTTTATCAAAATTGTTTATTATTTTAAAATTTTATGATTATGTCATTTATTGCCAATTCTTTTGTAGCGTTTTTTTATTTTAAATATTACAATGTTATTTTTAAAAATCCAAGTCTATTAAACATAAATAAAAGTTTTGCTTTGTTTAAAGTTGTACTTTATTATTATGTAGTCATTTTATGAAGTTTTTATTTGATATTCCTCTTCCAATTATGATTTTAGCTCCAATGGAGGACGTTACAGATTCTGTTTTTAGGAATTTAATTCATTTAATAGGATCTAAAGAAGGAGAACCCCATATTTATTTTACTGAATTTATTTCTGTAAAGGAAATTTTAAATGGATCAAAACAATCTATTCAACATATTTTTTTAAAACCTAATGAACTTAATCGACCTTTAATTGCTCAAATTTGGGGAAATGTTCCTGAGCAATTTTATAAAGCAATAGAAATATTAGGGAGCATGGGGTTTTGGGGAATTGATATTAATATGGGCTGTCCTAAGAATAAAATAATTAAAAAAGGGGTTTGTTCAGCTTTAATTAATAATAAATCTTTGGCTAAAGAAATAATTCTTGCAAGCAAAGAAGCTTGTGCGAAATTTAATTTACCCCTTAGTGTTAAGACCAGACATGGATTTTCATATCCAGAAATTGATAATTGGCTAGGGTTTTTGTTAGGCTTTGGAATTAATATGTTAACGGTTTATCCAAGACTTGCTGTTAATCAGAGCAAAGGTCCTGTTGATTTTGATATTTTTTATGAACTTGTTAAGTTGCGAAATAATATTAGTCCTTCTACGCTGATTATTGGCAATGGGGATGTTTTGAGTCTCAAGGATGCTAGATATTATGTTGATAAATATTTAATTGATGGGATTATGTTTGGTCGTGGAATTTTTAAGAATTTAAATTTATTTAAATTCTCTTCAAAACACTTTTTAGATAATAATTTAAATTTTAGACTAAATATATTAAAATTCCATATAAAGGATTTTCATGCTACTTGGGGATTTGGAAAAGATTTTAATAAACTTAAAAAATATTTTAAGATATATTTTACTGAGAAAGAAAGACAGAGTAAATATTTCTCAAATCTTATAAATTCAAAAACTTATGAAGAGCTTTTTGAAAATTTAAACGTTATTGATACGGTAGGAGATTTTGAAAACAATGAATTGTAGACCTCTTGAAAAATATGATCCTAAGGCATTTGAAGATGAAATTTATAATAAGTGGCTTAAAAATAATGTTTTTTTACCAGATAATTCTTTATTTGAAAAATTTAGTATGGTTGCGCCTCCTCCTAATGTTACTGGTGTGTTACACATGGGGCATGCTCTTAATTTTGTTTTACAAGATATTCTTGTAAGGTATAAAAGAATGAAAAAACACAATACTTTGTGGCTTTTTGGAACAGATCATGCAGGAATAGCAACCCAAGCTGTTTTTGAAAGACACCTTAAAAATATTGGTAAAAGTAAAAATGATTATGAAAGAGAAGAGCTTGTTCAAGAAATTTTTAAATTAAAAGATAAGCATAGAGGTGTAATTGTCAATCAGATAAAAAAACTCGGGGCGTCTTATGATCACACAAGAGAAAGGTTTACTCTTGATGATAGCCTTTGCAAGGCTGTTAATAAGGTTTTCAAGGATTTATATTCTAAAGGGTTGATTTATAGGGGTGAATATCTTGTTAATCTTGATCCTGGATCTGGGAGTGTTGTTAGTGATGAAGAGATTGAATATAAAGAGGTTGATGGCAAGCTTTATTTTGTTAAGTATTTTATTGATGATTCTTCTTTTATTGAGATTGCAACAACTAGGCCTGAGACAATGTTTGGGGATACTGCTATTGCTGTTAATCCCAATGATGAGAGATATAAGTCTTTAGTTGGCAAAGAGGTCACAATTCCTTTAACAACTAAAAAGATAAAAATTATTGCAGATTTTTATGTTGACAGTGCTTTTGGTACTGGGGCTTTAAAAGTTACTCCTGCACATGATCCTAATGATTTTGAAATTTCAAAAAGGCATAATATTCCCAAGGTCAATATTTTAACTCAGGATGGAAAACTTAATAAAAATGTTCCTTTACAATATCAAGGATTAAAGATGAAGGATGCAAGATTTAAAATAGAGATAGAATTAATGGAAAAAGGTTTTTTGCAAGGCGTTAAAAAACATAGGCAACAGGTTGGGCATTGTTATCGATCAGGGGAGGTTGTTGAACCTTATTTGTCTACTCAGTGGTTTGTGAGTATGAAGCCTTTGGCAGACAAAGCTTTAAAGGCTTTAGAAAATGGCGAATTAAAATTTTACCCTAAAAAGTGGGAAAATACATATAAATATTGGTTATCAAATATTAGAGATTGGTGTATATCAAGACAACTTGTTTGGGGGCATAGAATACCGGCTTGGTACAATATTGATACATCCGAACTTGTTGTTAGCGACACTGACCCTTCTTTAGATGAAAAGAATGCGGGGAAGAGGTTTGTTCAAGATCCAGATGTTCTTGATACTTGGTTTTCTTCTTGGCTATGGCCTTTTTCTTCGCTTGGATGGCCTAATGTTACTGATGATTTTAAAAATTATTATCCAACAAATACCTTAATTACAGCTTACGATATAATATTTTTTTGGGTTGCAAGAATGGTAATGGCGGGATTGGAATTTACAGGGCAAATTCCTTTTAAAGATGTTTATATTACACCTCTTTTGCGTGACAAACAGGGTAAAAAAATGTCAAAGTCCTTGGGTAATGGAATAGACCCTCTTGATATTATTCATGAGTATGGAAGTGATTCTTTGCATTTTACTTTATCTTTTTTGTCTGTTCAAGGTCAAGATTTAAACATTGATTCTAAGGATTTTATGCTTGGAGCTAAGTTTGCAAACAAAGTTTTTAATGCTTCCAAATTTATTCTTTTAAATATAAAAAATAGAAAAATATTAAATGATTTGGAATTTAACGACATTGACAAATGGTTGCTTACAAGTTTAAATTCAACCATTCTTGGTGTAGAGTCTTCTTTTGCAAATTATAAATACAATGAAGCTTCAAAATTTGTTTATGAGTTTTTTTGGAATGATTTTTGTGATTGGTATATTGAAATTAGTAAAATTGATCTGAATAGTGAAAATGTTGATATTCAAAATATGGCTATTTCTAAGTTGCTATTTTTTCTTAAAAAAGCATTGCTAATTTTACATCCGTTTATTCCTTTTGTTACAGAAAAAATTTATTCTGAATTTTCAGAAAAAGGTGATATTTTAGCCTTAAATGAATATCCAAGTTTTGATATTGCTAATAATTTTCAAGAAGAATTTGAAAGTTTTAAAGTATTTAAAACTTTCATTGTGGCTGTTAGAACACTTAAGAGTGAATTTAACATATCTTCTAATATTGAAATTGATGTTGCTTTGAAGTTTGATGCTGATTTTAAATATGAGGGATACTTTAAGGCTAATGAAAGCATTGCAAAAAGAATGATTAATTTTAAAAATATATTTTACAATAAAAATTGTGACGGCATGCTTGGTGTAACTGTAGTTGGTTTTGAAATTTATGCAGATGTTAAATCATTAATAGATAAAACTAAAGAGTTAATAAGGCTAGAAAAGCAACTTGAAAAGTATAAAATGCTTAAGATTTCTGTTTCAAAAAAACTTGAAAATGAAAATTTTTTAATGAATGCTCCTAAGGAAATTGTTGAATCTGAAAAATTAAAATTTGTAGAATTTTCTTCTTTAATTAATAAGATAAATAGTTATATTATTAATTTAAAAAATTTGTAAGTAAAGTTGAAAAATTATTATGTAGTTGAATTTGTTATAGATAGCTTTTCAGCAAAATGCTATCTATAATATAAATAGCATTTTGTACTCTTAGTTGTTAGATAATGTTTGAGGAGATAAGAAGTTTGGATCTTGTAATTTCATGAAGCTGTTTATTATTGTTGGTACATCTTCTTCTTTAATGTAAATTGATGGAAATGTTTTTCTTTGATTAAAGAGAAACTCAAAATCAAGAATTAAATAAATTTGACTATTTTTTCGAGTTGCGCTTAGCTTTAATTCGAAATCATCATCGTCTTCGTATCGTTTATTGGGATTTTCTTTAATCATTTTTGTGCCTAATAATATGATTTCATTTTCTTTAATGCTTTTGGGTCTGTCATTAAATAAGCTTAGGCTTTTGATTATATTGCTAGTATTTAAAAGATTAAAAAAGCTGAAATTTCTTCTATATCCTTTTTCTTTTAGGATAAGCTTAACCTCTGAATCGCTATCTTTAATAATAGATGATCTGTTATGTTCAATTTCAATAATGCCCTCAAGGCTTGCATTATTTAGAACTTCTGAATATTTTTCTTTTTTTATTAATATATCTTGTATAAAGAATAGATCTTTGATTGTGTCTCTTGCAAAAATATAATTATTAAATATTAAAAAGACTAAGGCTGTAATAAATATTTTTTTTGCCATTAAAATTCCCCTTTTTTACAGTATATCATATTCGTTTAAATTGTTTTTTAACAGCTTATATAAAAGTGATTTTTCAATTTTTTTGAGCTTTTATCATATGTCTTTTATTTCCAAATCCTTTTTCTATGTGGATATATTTGAAATTGGCAAGTTTTAAGCCATCTTTTACAATTCTTGCAGAAGAAAATGTTGAAAGCTTGCATCCCGGGCTGCTTTTCTCAGAAATTAAAGTAAATATTTCATTATTCCACATTTTAGGATTTTTTTTAGGATTAAATCCATCTAAAAACCAATATTCTACATTTTTTGGAATTTCTTTAATTTTTATGTTAGCGTTTCCAATTAAAATTTTTAAATTAACATTTTCTGTTATTTTTAGTTTTAAATTTTTTTTTGGAATTTTAGGATAATGTTTTAACATTAATTTGAAATAAACGGTTTCTTTAACGAAGAACTTTGAAATTTTCATTATTGTTTTTTTTTGAAGTGGAAATTTTTCTATAGAATAATAATTAATCTTTGAAGTTA
This sequence comes from Borreliella afzelii, assembly GCF_014202295.1. Lineage (NCBI taxonomy): Bacteria > Pseudomonadati > Spirochaetota > Spirochaetia > Spirochaetales > Borreliaceae > Borreliella > Borreliella afzelii. The sequence continues at coordinate 121,042 of NZ_JACHGM010000001.1, read as the reverse complement.
TATTGTTTTCTTTTATGAATTTTAAAAGACATATAAAGTTTAATCCTGTTCCAAATCCTAACTCCGCTATTAAAAGATTTTTTTTTGTTTTTAATTCTAAATCTAAATTACAGCCTTTAATAAATGTATAAAAACTTTCTTCAAGTCCATACTTTGGGTTGTAATAGATGTCATCGAATTTGCTTGAATATATGGTGTTCTCTTTAAAAACTAATTTTTCCATTTAATTTTATTTTTCAAGCTTACAAGACCTTGTAAGCTTGAAATTTTTAATTTGATTGATCAGAATAATAAATTTTTATGACAAACTTGTAATTATTTTTCAATAATCCTTATAAAATATTTTATAAGGATTAAAGCTAAGTAGCTAAACTTAGCTTTTTACTCTTCTATTATTGCAACTATTTCTTTTGCTTTTAGTATTAAATGTTCTTTATTCTCGATTTTTACAGCAGCTCCTGCATACTTTTCATAAAGTACAGTATCGCCAACTTTTACAGTGATTTCTTCTTTGTTAGAACCAATGGCTATAACTGTTCCAATATTTGTTTTTTCTTTTGCATTTTCTGGTATGTAAAGTCCCGAGATTGTTTTACTCTCAGCTTCTTTGATTTTTATTAAAACTCTATCAGCTAAAGGCTTAATATTTTTCATTTCAAACATCTCCTTATGTTAATAACCTTATGTTAATAATATTAAATATACGAAAAAATTGAGAACTGAGTCAATATATTTATATAGTGCTTGAAAATTAAATTAATTTTAAAGATAATTTTGTTATTAGAATATCAATTTTAGGCAGGGTAATGGTTTGATAACTGTAAATAATTTGGAAGTTGCATTTGGAGAGAGAGTTTTATTCAAAGATGTAAATATTAAATTTTCTTCTGGCAATTGTTATGGAGTAATTGGTGCTAATGGGGCTGGTAAAAGCACCTTTTTAAAAGTACTAGGGGGAATGATTGAATCTACTAAGGGTGAAATATTTATTCCCAAAAATCAAAGAGTAGCAGCCCTTGAGCAAGATCAATTTGCTTATGATGCATATAAGGTTATCGATACTGTTATTATGGGACACAAAAGACTTTATTCTGTTCAAAAAGAAAAAGATGAAATTTATAATAAACTTGATTTTAGTGATGAGGATGGGATTAGAGCCGGGGAGCTTGAAGCAGAATTTTCAGATCTTGGAGGATATGAAGCTGAATCTGATGCAGCAGTTCTTTTAAAAGGTCTTGGGATAGATGAATCAATTCACAATAGTTTAATGGGTGATATTGAAGGAGCTTTAAAGGTTAGAGTTCTTTTAGCTCAAGCGCTTTTTGGTGAGCCTGATATATTGCTTCTTGATGAGCCTACCAATAACCTTGATCTACAATCTATTAAATGGTTAGAAGAGTTTTTAATTAATTTTGAAAATACAGTTATTGTTGTATCTCACGATAGACATTTTTTAAATCAAGTTTGTACTCATATTGTTGACATTGATTATGGAAAGATTCAAGTGTATCTTGGAAATTATGATTTTTGGTATGAAACAAGCCAGATTTTAAACAAGCAACTAAAAGATGCTAAAAAGCGATCTGAAGATAAAATTGCTGAACTTAAGACATTTATTCAAAGATTTTCTAGTAATGCTTCTAAGTCTAGGCAAGCAACATCAAGGAAAAAATTGATTGAAAAAATAAAGGTTGAAGATTTAAAGCCTTCTTCAAGGAAGTTTCCTTATGTTAATTTCAAAAGCGAAAGAGAACTTGGTAAAAATGTTCTTACAATTAAAAATTTGATAAAAGAATTTGAAGGAAATTTAATTTTAAATAAATTTAGCAGTGTTATTGAACCCCAGCAAAAGATTGTTTTTTTGGGAAATCCCATGTTTGCAACTTTTTTGTTCGATATTATTACAAATGAGGATAGAAATTATAAAGGTCATTATGAATGGGGATCTACTGTTAATTTTTCATATTTTAATAAGGATAATGGAAAATATTTTGATTTAGATTTGAATTTAGTTGATTGGTTGCGTCAGTATTCAAAAGAACAAGATGAAACTTATATTAGAGGATTTCTAGGTCGAATGCTTTTCAGCCAAGATGAAGCTTTAAAGAAAGTAAATGTTCTCTCAGGAGGGGAAAAAGTAAGATGTATGCTTGCTAAGGCTATGCTTAGCGGAGCAAATGTTTTAATACTGGACCAGCCTACAAATCATTTAGATCTTGAGGCAATTACATCTTTAAATGCTGGGCTTAAAGAGTTTAAAGGGGTTGTTCTTTTTACATCACATGATCATCAATTTATAGATACTATTGCCAATAGAATTATCGAGTTTACTCCCAACGGAATAATTGATCGATATATGACTTTTTCTGAGTATATTGATGATACTAAGATTAGGGATCTGAGAAATAGCCTTTATGGTAATAATGCTGGGTTTAAGCTTTAGTATCAGTTTTTTAAAAGCTCAAAAGGTTTTTTATTTTGAGAGGTATACTTTTCATATTTGTGTTTTCAGCTTCTTTTTTAAGGCTTTATTCTAGTATCAATTTATATTTTCAAAAAGCATTAACTGGTAAAATTGTGGGCAATCCAATTATTGATGAAAAGCGGGATACTATTACGGTTTTAACAAAAGATAGATGGTTGACTACCTATACAATGTCACTTGAGAAGAAATATTCTTATAGATTAAATAGAATTCCATATTCTTTTCTTTTAAAAGATTTTGATAATGGGTATTATGTTATTACAGCTAGAAATGAAGTTCAAAAGATCAAAAGAGGAAAACTTGTTTGGAAGCATAAGCTAGATTTTTCGCCTTTAGGTTCTCCTGCCATAGGGAATGCTGGCATTTTAATTCCCCTTGTTAATGAGAAGGTCGTTTCTATTGATTTAAAGAGTGGGGAAAAAATGTTTGAGGTTAACACAGGTGGTAAACCCGCTACTTCCCCTGTAGTTTTTGATAATGGTGATTTTTGCATTGCAAGTGAGAATAATGAAATATTTTTGTTTGATTCTTTGGGTAATAAAAAATGGTTTTCCAGGCTAGTTGCTTTTCCTTTTTTGTTGATGATAAATACAAAAAAAGAGGTAGTTGTTGGTCATAAGTCAGGCCATATTGTTACTTATGGGAGAGATTTTGGGGAAGTTGTTGATTCTGTTAAATTAGACTTTCCTATTAATTTTTTGTTTGAAAAGTTTAATGGTGAATATATCGCAATTTCAAGTGTTGGTATGTTTTTTGATTTAAGTAGAAATTTTAAGCTTAAATTCAAAAAAAAAATGAACTTTGAGATTGAGAAAGCTGTTCTTTACAATAATAGAAATCTTTTAATTTCAACCAAATCAAATGGAATTTTATCTCTTAAAGAAGATTTTGATATATCTTTCGTAGATGCCAATCTTAAGGATTTGTCAGGACTTAGTGCTAATTCAGGTATTATTGCCTTAGGGGGGGGAGATTGGGTTCTTAGTACTTATTATTACGAATACGACAAAGAGCTTGATGTTAGTGTATGGAACCATTTTAGAGGTAATAAATATAATCAAGGTAGAATAGATTTAAAAGAAAAAGATTTTGTAGACTATGATAAAAATTATTTACTGCTTGATGAGATTCTAAATTCTAGTTATAGTGATGCTGCTTATGATAAATTTTTAGGGATTTTGGATTCTCTTGCAATTAAAAATGGAAATTTCCCCAAAAAATATTTAAATTTATATGAAAAAGCTTTTAATGTTTGGCTTTTGCCAGAAAAGGGATTTGATAGAATTGTTTCAAGAGGTAAGCTTTATAGATATTTTGTATATGTTAATAATGAATTTTCAATTAAGAGTTTTATTGATTTGGCGATTAGAGAAAGAGATATTAATAATATAATTACCATAGTGCAAGCTATTACCAAATTTGAAAGTTATCATGGGCAAGATTGTATTATATATAATTACATTCAACATATAGTGTTAAATTATCAAGGCAATTTAGAAATAGCTTATTCTGTGATTTTGAATTTGAGAAATATAATTTTAAATTCAACAGACAAACTTCTTAAACTTTGTAAGCATAAGTATCTAAAATTATTAATGTTTATGAGACGTCAAAATTTTTCTGGAAATATTAACAAGCACATTAATGAAATTATTTCAATCATTCAAGATTGAAATAGTTGTTTTGCATATAAATCTGATTATGTTAAAATTAGGTTTAAATTAGAATTTAGTTGGTAAGGTAGATTATAATTGAATTTATAGGAGAATTTCTTTTATGAAAAAAATGTTACTAATCTTTAGTTTTTTTCTTGTTTTTTTAAATGGATTTCCTCTTAATGCAAGGGAAGTTGATAAGGAAAAATTAAAGGACTTTGTTAATATGGATCTTGAATTTGTTAATTACAAGGGTCCTTATGATTCTACAAATACATATGAACAAATAGTAGGTATTGGGGAGTTTTTAGCAAGGCCGTTGATCAATTCCAATAGTAATTCAAGTTATTATGGTAAATATTTTGTTAATAGATTTATTGACGATCAAGATAAAAAAGCAAGTGTTGATATTTTTTCTATTGGTAGTAAGTCAGAGCTTGATAGTATATTAAATCTAAGAAGAATTCTTACAGGGTATTTAATGAAGTCTTTTGATTATGAGAGGTCTAGTGCGGAATTAATTGCTAAAGCTATTACAATATATAATGCTGTTTATAGAGGAGATTTAGATTATTACAAAGAGTTTTATATTGAGGCTTCTTTGAAGTCTTTGACTAAAGAAAATGCAGGTCTTTCTAGGGTGTACAGTCAATGGGCTGGGAAGACACAAATATTTATTCCTCTTAAAAAGAATATTTTATCTGGAAATGTTGAGTCTGACATTGATATTGATAGTTTGGTTACAGATAAGGTGGTGGCAGCTCTTTTAAGTGAGAATGAATCAGGTGTTAACTTTGCAAGAGATATTACAGACATTCAAGGCGAAACTCATAAAGCAGATCAAGATAAAATTGATATTGAATTAGATAATGTTCATGAAAGTGATTCCAATATAACAGAAACTATTGAGAATTTAAGGGATCAGCTTGAAAAAGCTACAGATGAAGAGCATAAAAAAGAGATTGAAAGTCAGGTTGATGCTAAAAAGAAACAAAAGGAAGAATTAGATAAAAAGGCAATTGATCTTGATAAAGCTCAACAAAAATTAGATTTTGCTGAAGATAATCTAGATATTCAAAGGGATACTGTTAGAGAGAAGCTTCAAGAGAATATTAACGAGACTAATAAGGAAAAGAATTTACCAAAGCCTGGTGATGTAAGTTCTCCTAAGGTTGATAAGCAGTTGCAGATAAAAGAGAGTCTAGAAGATTTGCAAGAGCAGCTTAAAGAAGCTAGTGATGAAAATCAAAAAAGAGAAATAGAAAAGCAAATTGAAATCAAAAAAAATGATGAAGAACTTTTAAAAAATAAAGATCATAAAGCATTAGATCTTAAGCAAGAATTAAATTCTAAAGCTTCTAGTAAAGAAAAAATTGAAGGCGAAGAAGAGGATAAAGAATTAGATAGTAAAAAAAAATTAGAGCCTGTTTCTGAGGCTGATAAAGTAGATAAAATTTCCAAGTCTAACAACAATGAGGTTAGTAAATTATCCCCGTTAGATGAGCCTTCTTATAGCGACATTGATTCGAAAGAGAGTGTAGATAACAAAGATGTTGATTTGCAAAAAACTAAACCCCAAGTTGAAAGTCAACCTACTTCGTTAAATGAAGATTTGATTGATTTGTCTATAGATTCCAGTAATCCTGTCTTTTTAGAGGTTATCGATCCGATTACAAATTTAGGAACGCTTCAACTTATTGATTTGAATACCGGTGTTAGACTTAAAGAAAGTGCTCAACAAGGTATTCAGCGATATGGAATTTATGAACGTGAAAAAGATTTGGTTGTTATTAAAATAGATTCAGGAAAAGCTAAGCTTCAGATACTTGATAAACTCGAGAATTTAAAAGTGATATCAGAGTCTAATTTTGAGATTAATAAAAATTCATCTCTTTATGTTGACTCTAGAATGATTTTAGTAGCTGTTAAGGACGATAGTAATGCTTGGAGATTGGCTAAATTTTCTCCTAAAAATTTAGATAAATTTATTCTGTCAGAAAATAAAATTTTGCCTTTTACTAGCTTTGCTGTGAGAAAGAATTTTATTTATCTGCAAGATGAATTTAAAAGCTTAGTTACTTTAGATGTAAATACTTTAAAGAAAGTTAAATAATTTTTCAGTTTGATTTGAACTTGTGTAAATTCGTAAGAAGCTAAAAACTTTGTTTTTAGCTTCTTAAATATTTTTTCGGGATGGTGGGATTCGAACTCACGATCCCCTGCTCCCAAAGCAGGTGCCTTAGCCACTAGGCCACATCCCGAATGAATCGCACCAATTAGGACTCGAACCTAAAACCTACAGATTAGAAGTCTGTTGCTCTATCCAATTGAGCTATTGGTGCATTTTAAATGCTAATGATGAGTATATCATTTTGGAAAATTCTTGTCAATAAAGTCCAGCTGCCTTTACTTTGTGTATTTTTTGTTTTATGTTTATAATGTTTTATAATTTTTTTATGATTAATCTTGATTTGATTGTTGATGAAACTTTATTTAGATATCCCGATGTTAAGCCTTTTTTAAATTATAAAAATAATTATGAGCTTTTAATAATGGTGATTTTAAGTGCAAGAACAACAGATAATTTGGTAAATAAAATTTCTCCGTATCTTTTTGAAAGGTATGGCAATTTTGAAAGTTTATCAAGAGCAAATGTGAGAGATGTTGAGAAATTAATTTATAAGACTGGTTTTTATTCAAGGAAAGCTAAAAATATTATAAATTGTTCTATTGATATTTTGGAAAAATTTAATGGTGTTATTCCAAACAATATTTTTGATCTTGTTAAGCTACCCGGAGTAGGTAGGAAAACAGCAAATGTTATTCTTGGATCTGTTTATAATAAGCCTGCAATTATTGTAGATACTCATTTTAGTAGAGTTATTACAAGGCATGCTCTTTCTTTAGAAAATTCTCCTATTAAGATTGAGCTGGATCTCAAAAGAAGAATAAAGCCTTGCAAGCAGTATAGATTTTCTATGGCTATCAATAAGCATGGAAGAGAAATTTGCACCTCTAGAAATGTAAGTTGTGTTAATTGTTTTTTAGAAAAATTTGCACCAAGGGTTTGTTAATTTTTTAGTTAAGATGATATTAAATGTTTCATTTTTTTTCTCAGCTGCAAATTTATTATTGCTAGTATTATGTTTATACCTATTAATATGAATAGAGGATTGATCCATATCCACAGATATTTATTACCCATTTCCATATAGTTTAGTAGTTCTCCAAGGCTAGGATATAAATTTTTATCTTGTTTTTGTAAAAAACTTACTACTTCAAAAGTAGTAAGACTTCTTGCCATTTGTAATGGGATTATGGACGATATTGATGAGAATACTTCTGGAAAAATGTGACGCAATATTATTCTAATTTTGCTTGCACCCATGGCTTCACTGGCTTTAATATAATCTAAATTTTTTATTATCAATGTATTGTTTCTTGCAATAAAGGCAAACCTAATCCATCCATGAATCAATGCCAATAGTGTTGCTGTTTGAAGCATATTGTAAGTTTTTTGTTTTAAAAAGTAGTAAAAAACTAGAGAGACAACATAAAAAAAGGGTAACGTTTGCAATGCTTCGATTGGTTTTGAAATTAGCATGCAAATTTCAAATCTAAACATGCCAATTATTGTTCCAATGAAGATTCCAATTACTGCAGAGATTGTTGCATAGCTTAGTGAAAGTAGAATAGAATTTCTGGTTGCAATTATTAATCTTGCCATAATATCTCTGCCCATTTTATCGATTCCTAGTGGATTGTCTTTTGTGGGTGGCATAGGTATGTTTTTGATAGATTTTAAATAAACTTTATTTGGATCTTTTTTGTAGATTGCAATTTTTGAATTTTCATTAACCAGTGCTGGGGTAATGAGTAATAATACAATAAATACATTGAAGAGTATAATATAAATTTTTTTTATTATTACATTTAGATTCATTAGCTTAGTGTGTCCCTATATGGGTTGATTTTGTAAATTAGTATGTCTGTTATTATATTTGGAATAAGCATGATGAAAACGCCAATAAAAATTAAATCTTTGGAAATAGCATAATCGTTGAATTTTAAAGCATTTAAATATAAGGCTCCAATTCCATCAATTTCAAATATTGATTCAATCATTGATGCTCCAAAAAAAGCAGTTGTAAGAATAGGTCTCATGTTCGTAAGTAATGGTGTTATTGATGGAATTAATGCATGTTTTAGTATTATTTGTAATTTATTTATTCCTCTTGATTTTGCAGCTTTTATGTAAAATTCTGATAAAGTTTTATCAAGAGATTGTTTAAAAATTACAGAATTAAATATAAAGAATGAAAAAAACCATGCGAATCCACCCATTATTAAATTTTTTGGATTTAAATTTAAATAATATATTAAAGACAATATTAAAAATACTGTTAAATTTCTTGGCATGGAGTGGAGTAATAGCATTAAATATTCTAGAAAATTATTTATTAGGTTGTTTTTTATGTAAATTTTCCAAATTATAATAAGTACTATTGCTGCAATATAAGAGAGTATAGCGCCTGGAATTGAGATTTTTAAAGTATTGAATAATTTTTTAAAAATTATTTTAATGGTTGGTTGGCCTTTATTTAGTAGAGAGTATCTATAATCACCCCATAGTATTCCTTCATTTTTTGTTTTGTATATTATATATGAATTGCCAGCTATATGCTTTAAAAAGCAATTTTTTTCTAATTTTGATTTAGGGTTAAAGTCATGTACTAAGGTATAGCTTTCAATACTTTTGTATATTCCAATGTATTGCAAGTATCCTTTTAGGATATTTGTTTTAACAAAAGGGGTATACTGCTGTTCATTTGAAAAAAAATTTACTAACGATACGCAAAAAAATGATGCACAAATTAAATTAATTAATAAATATATTATATTTTTAAAAATAAATATGTTCAATAAAAATTAATCCTTAGAATTATTGGAAGCAAGTTTATTACTTTTTGAATTTTTTTTGGTTTGGGTAATGCAACTTGATAAAAAATAATAAATCAAACCTATTGTTATCGATATAAAATAAAAATTTTGATTCTTGGAAAGGGGTTTTTGTAGGGTTAATATTTGTCCTTGGTTGTATTGATCTTTATTATTGTTAGTTTTTATTACTGTTGAGTTTTTTGGGTAGTAGCCCAATTTATTGCCTTCTTTTAGAATTTCAGATTTAGATACTTGTAAATTAATATATCTTGCTTTTAATTCTTTTTGATTTTTTTTTAGTTTTTCGATGTGATTTTTTATTAATGTTAAGTTGTTATCCAATTTTTGATAATTAACAAACCCTCTCTCTCCAAATATGGGAGCTATTATAAAGTAGCTTAGTATTCCTGAGTAAAAAGACATTGCAATTTTTTTATAAATAGTCATACAGCTTGTAATTATATTCTTAATATACTATATTTACAAGTAGTTAAAGTTGATTTAGATCGTAGCTATATTGAGTAGTTTTGGAGAGCAAGTTTGACATGAAGAAAAGTATTTTTTTTATCAAAGAAGGTCCTAAGGAAGTTGATTTTGATATGGAAAAGGTCTTTTTAAGAAATGAGTCTGTTGATATTGTTTCTACAACCACAGATAATCTTAAATTTTTTTTAGATGAAAAGCTATTAAAACTCGATAATATATTAAAAGAAAGACATGGTGAGTTGATCAATTGTTTAAAGGATGTTGAGCTTCGTGTTGAGAGAGTTGAAAAAGAAATGCTTGATAATGGGCCTAAGCTTGTTCAAAGAGATTTTATTACTTCTGGCTCGAAAGATTTTGAAAAAAAGTCCCATGAGATTGACGATTCATTTTCTAAAAAAGAAGACAATTTGCCTAATATTTCTATTGGTCAAGAAGAATTAGATGCACTGCTTGAAGGTATCAATTATGTATCAAAAGAAAGTGAAGGATCTCAGCACGATGTTAAATTTAATAGAGATAAAGATTTAAATCTAACTAGTAATTTGCATGTGGCTGATAATTTTAATAGCTTTGCCAAAGAAGAAGGTATTGATGTTAGTAATGATAATGTGTGCGTAGAAAATCTGGAGTTAAATAATAATAACGATCATAATAAAAAATTAGAGAGTGTTGTAGATAATAAACAACATTTAGAATTAATTGATGAGAATGGAAACATTGAGCTTGAGAACAATGTTAATTCTACGATTCTTAAGAATTCTGGTGAATTTCTTGAGTTAAAAGAATTTGATGACTTTGAAAACATTTTAAAAGAGGACTTAAATTCTCAAGTTAGTGAGGATTCTTTTTCTAATAATGGAGAGAATAATTTGAGAGGTAGAGCAGATCAGGACCAAAGTAATGGCATTGATAATTGTGAAAAACCCAATTCTCAAAATATAACTGAGGATCATTCTTCTTCTAATATTAATTTCAATGATGTTGAGAAGGTTGTGAATAAATTTAATGCTGAAGAATCTTTAAGCAATGTTGTGCTAAATAACGATGAAAAAACTGCATTAATAAATTTTATTGATAGGGTAGAAAGTGAGCTTGAGCTAAATCCTAATAGAAATATTTTTAAAATTAAACAAGAGTATGAAGTTTTAAAAAAAGTTAAATTTTTACTTACTAAAGGTTAAAGAATCTATTTTTTAGCCTTTTATTTTATTTTTTATAAAAATTTTTAAATTATTTTTTGGTAGCTGGACGATTTTTTGTTTAAATTAAAATTAATATTAACTTAAACAAAAAACTTATCAGTAAAGCAAGACAACATTTTATCAAAAGATAAAATGTTGTCAGTAGTACGCCTACATTTTGATTATATTTATTTTTATACGTTTTTCTTTTTATTTTTTTAATACATAGTAAGATTAATCTGTGTTATTGTTATGCTCATGGTGATCTTCTTGATTATCATTACTAGAAATGTTATCTTTTTCTATTAATTTTTTTTCTAAGTTAAATACATCAAAAAAAGTCCATTTGCTAGTCATATAGTAATATTCGTCTTTATCTTTTTTGATTAATATGTCTTTGTCATTTTCTTCGTTTTTATTAAAGTAAACTTCAATATTGTTAACACTTTTATTGCTCCACTTGACTTCAATCTTGTATTGAAGTCTGTAGTCATCTATTTTAGATTTATCAATTTCAAGTCCATCAGCTTTAAATTCGGCAATAATATTTAAAGGCCTTTCTTTTGTTATTTTTTGGTTATTTAAAAAATAAAGGCCATCTTTAGTGGTAATCTCATAGTCATTATTTATATTATTTTCATTTTCTTTGTTTAATTTTCTTATCATTTTAAATGATAAATTTTCTAATTTTGTGTTTTTTTCTTGAAATAATGCAGTATCTGAAAATGTATTATAAGAATTTCCTTTATACGATAAGAAAATATTTTTTGTTAAGTAAACATTTTCGTCACTACCTTTAATGTATGCTAATCTTGAATCGCCTTCTCCTGGTTTTCCAACAAAAATTTCTGTTAACAGTTTGTTGTTGTTGTCAAATAATTTAAAGCTTGGGTTTTCCTCAATTCCCAGTTCTTTGTGTTTTTTTTGATCTCTACTTACAAGTTTATTTTTTTGAAGTTCGTCTAATGCTTTGATTAGAGAATTGACTTTTTTATTATCAACGGGAATATTTTGTTTGTTGTATGTTAGCACCCAATCTTTGTCAAGTTTTGTTAGTGTTCCTTCAAATTCTGTTTCAATTTTAGAAATTAAATTTAAGTCAAAATCGAAAAATTTTTCTTCCAGGATCCTTGCTACTTTGTTTTCATTTGAAAAAATTATTCCCAATAAGAATGTAGATGTTAGCACTATTATTAAAAATATTTTTATTTTTTCTTTAGTGATTGAGAATATTTTTGGTTTTGTCATAAACACTCCTTTAATCTTAATTTGCTTTTCTTTTTCTGGTAAATCTAACAAGTCCAAATATTAATATTATTGTTGGAAGAATAATTAAGTTAACAATTATTAATGAAAATTTTGCATTGGCCATTTCGTTTGAAGAGCTTGTAAATTTTAATTTAGCCCGTACTTCTCTGGATTTAATATTAAAAAATTCTTCCTTTTGCATTAAATAATCTGAAATTCTTCCTGACAGTTCAAAGTTTGATGGAGATCCGTTGTACATATAATCACTAAATATCATGCTTGATCCTGTTAGGATTATTTTAGAATTTTTAGAATATTGTTCTTTATAAGGACTTTTAATTTTTCCTTCAATTGCATATCCTAGCATTTTGAGTTTATTCTCTTCAAAGTTATTTGGAACTTCAAATGCATTCAAAGATATGTTTGAAAGATTGGGTTCTTTTACTTGCCAAGATTGTTTGGAGCTTGCAAATAGAGGCAAAAATTTTACTTCCGTTTCATCTTTTTTTACAAGTTCTAATGAGCTGCTCCAAGGAATTGTAGCAGCATAAAAATTTTTTAGTAATGGTATGTCTTTTTTTACAATATTACTTTTGTCTATTAAAATCCATGGATAGTAAGTTTGGAAATCGCCACCTAAAAAGATTGTAGGTGCTCTTTTATCAAGAATAATATTATCGTTGTATTTTATGCCATAACTTTCAAATAGATCAAATAGTTTGGATTTAATAGGAGCTATGCCATATGGATTTTGGGGATTGTAGTCAATTGTGCTTGTTGCAACAAATATTTTCCCATCATTAACAATAAAATCGTCAATTTTTTTTACAATCTCTTCATCAATTTCTTTAGCACCAATAATGAATAATCCATTTATTTCTTTTCTTATGTCTTCTAATTTTTCAATTTTTAAATCTATTTCTTTTATTTCAATACCAAATGCTTTTCTCATTATTTCGGAAAAGTTTTTGTGCGCTTCTTTTAAAGTGCTGTCCCCAAAAGCAAGTCCTAAAACTTTTTTTGTATTGTTTATTAACTTGTCAAGTCCATTTGCAAGGTCATATTCCAAATTGCTAATTTCTGTTACAACCGGTATTATTTCTCTTTTTCCCTCGTAAATAATTTCAATTCCTGAGTATATTTTTAGTATTGAGAGTTGATTAATATCTCTTAAGTCGATTTGTTGAGAAGGAATGCCAATGTGCTCTAATGGCGTTGAAATTTTATCAGCATCAACTTCTTTATAAATTACCTTTCCTTTTGAAGCATCAGAAAAACTTATTAAAAAATTTTTTATTTGATTTGGAAAAGCAAAATAGTTTTCAAGGCTTCCTGAATTGTAATAGGTTATATATATTGTTTCATTTGCACTTGAAAACAAATTTTTTGTAACTTGAGATATTGTAAAAGCTTTGTGTTTTGTAAAGTCTATTTTAAAAATGAAAATAGATATATTGCAAAAAATTAAAAATATTATTGTAAGGTTTAAGGTTAGGTTTAAAACTTCATTTTCTTTGCTTTTCATAAGTTTATCTCCATTTTTTTAGTGTTATGCTGTATGTGCTTAGTATTAAAAATGTGATTGTGAATGTAATAAAATAAATAAAGTCTGATGAGTTTAGTACACCCATATTAAAATAGCCAAAGTGATTAGTTATTGAAATAAAATTAAGCATTTCTCCTATTATATTTTCTTTTCCAAAGATCATAACCAATTTTCCAGAAAATAGTATTAATATTAGTATAAATACGGTTAGAATATATGAGACTATTTGACTTTTTGTAATAGAGGAAATAAATGTTCCCATGCTTAGCACAGAGAGAGAATAAAGAATTATCCCTAGATATTGAAGCAATATTATTCCAAGATCAAATTCGCCCATGAAAATTGTCATTATTGTAAGAGGCAAGGTAAGTGAGAATAATATTAAGGTAAATATTTTGAGCGTAATAAATTTGCCTAAGACTATCTCTTGGGGGCTTATTGGTAGAGCATAAAGAAGTTCAATGCTTCCTGTTTTATGTTCTTCTGAGAACACTCCCATACTAAGTGCTGGCAACACTAACATCAAAATAATAGGCATTGAAGAGAAATAAGAGGTAAGAGATGCATTGTCTTTAATAAAAAATCCTGATAAAAAAATAAATGAAAAGTTTATGAATATTAAAAAAAATAGCATTACAACGTATGCAGTTGGAGTTCCAAATAGTATTTTTAGTTCTTTTTTAGAAAGCGATAAAGATTGCTTTAAATCTATTTTCATTTTTCTCTCTCCTTAGTTAATTTGCTAAATATCTTTTCAAGGCTTTCATGTTTTGGGATCATTGCTTTTAAGATTATATTATTTTTTACTATGTAGTTAAAAAGATCTTCTTCTGTTTTGCCTTGAGATAGTTTTAATGAAATTTTTAAGTCTTTCTCTTGTTCTTCAAGTTGCATTAATGTAAAAATATCATTTTTACTGTTGAAAAATTTTTTTTCATTTTCAGATTTTTTTAAAACTATTAATTCTATTTCAATCTCTTTAAGCTTATTTTTAATAATATTTTCTTTTGTGTCATCAGCAACAATTATTCCGTTGTTGACAATAATTATTCTTTTACAAATAGATTCTACTTCACTTAGTATGTGTGAAGAGAATAATATTGTACTTTCTTTTGCTAGTTCTTTTAAGAATTCTTTAAATTCAATTATTTGATTTGGATCAAGACCATTTGTTGGTTCATCGAGTATTACAAGTTTAGGACTATTTATTAAAGCACCAGCTATTCCTACTCTTTGTTTAAATCCTTTTGAAAGTTGAGAAATTAGCTTATCTTCAACTTCTTTTAATTTAAATATGGTTATTACCTTATCAATTTCTTTTTTAAATTTTTTAACACCCTTTATTTCTGATATAAACTTTAAATATTCTTTAACAGAAAGTTCTGGATAAAGAGCTAGTTTTTCAGGAACATATCCTATTTGTTGTAGTATTTCTTTTGAATGCTCTACAATGTCTTTTCCAAAAATTTTTACATTACCTTTGTTTGGATAATGAAATGATGTTAAGATTTTGATTAATGTTGACTTTCCCGCTCCGTTTGGACCAAGTATGCCAAGCACTTCGCCTTCTTCAACTTTAAAGCTAACATTAAATAGCGCTGTAAATGAACCATACATTTTAGTAACTTTTTCTACATTTATCATATACCCTCCTATTTAATAATAAAGTTATTTTTGTTTGCTTCAAGTCTCATTCCATCTTTTGTTAAAAAAATTTCTCCGTCCGGATATTCCAATTTTGCCTCCTTTAGTAAGTTTTCAAGATCTTTTCTTAATGTATATCTTTCGCTAAAATGAATAAGTCCCGTTTGTAAAACCTTTGCTTGCTTGACAATATTTGCGGCTCCACCAGCTGTTAAGTGAAGTTTTTTATCTGCTTCCTTTTTAAGCTCATTTTTAAATGTGCTCTCAATTATTACAAGGTTGAAGTTTTTGATTTGCTGTATGAGTTCTTTAAAATAACCAGTATCTGTAATGTAAGCAACTTTTAATCCTTTTTTAGATTTTCCAAGTATTTCTGATGGCTTTATAATTTTTCCGTTTATTAATATTTCTTTTCCATCTTGCAGGGTTTTTCTAATAGGTCCTTTAGGGATATTTAACTCTTCTGCTTTTTCTGTATTGAATTTACCAGGTTTATCTTTTTCTATGAATAAATATCCAACACATTCTATTGAATGTTTTAGTCTGGTATATTCAATTTTTTTTGTTTTATCTTCATATATTATTTTTTCGGTTTTATCTATGATTATTTCTTTATAAATTATTTCATAGTTTGTATATATTTTAAGCATGTCTATGTTATTTTTTGTATAGTTTTTTATTCCAACAGGTCCAGCAATTATTAATGGATCTTTTCTTGTTTCTCCACTTTGTGACATTAGCATTACTATTCCAAGTAGTCCTGTAATGTGATCAGCATGTAAGTGCGTAATACAAATCATTTTTATTTTTTGCCAAGATATTTTTTGTTTTCTTAAAGACATTTGAGTTCCTTCTCCACAATCGAATAAAAAATTGTCTCCATTGTATTCGATTAGTACGGATGACAAATATCTGTTATGGAGTGGCCTTGTTCCCCCAGTTCCTATAATGTTAATATTGAATCCCAAAGATTATTCTCCCGGTTTGTTTTGAAAGTATTAATTAATTTTAATTGTTTTGTCAAATCTTGCTTCACTTTTATTTTCTCTTTGGATAAGAATTATTTTAGCTTAACTTAAACATTATATTATTTTTTCATGAATTTAGAAATATTAAGAGATGGAATAGCTTGTAAGTATGGATTTAAAAATTTTGATTTTAAGAATGATGCAAAATATTATAATATTTTGCATATCTTTTGATATTATAATGATTTGGAATTTTGTCAATTTTTTCAATATTGTTAACTAATAAATTACATAAGTATGGTGCCATTGATATACCCCTTGTTCCAAAACCATTTAATATGAAAATATTTTTATGCTGGGGGTGTTCTCCTAAAAAAGGTTCTCTGTCAAGAGTAGAAGGCCTTATATGTGCTTTTTGATCAATGACTTTGCAGTTTAGATTTGTTATTTTTTTAAATTTTTTCAATAATTCTAATTTTGCCCATTCATTTGTAAGTGTATTCCAAGTGTTCCATTCGTAAGTGCCCCCAAGGTAAAATTTATTACCTTTTAAGTGAATTAAAGATGCGTGTCTATTGTAAACTTCTTTAAAATTTAATTTTTTGCATTCTAATATAATGATTTCGCCTTTTGCAGGCTCAAATGGAAGATAAGAAAAAAATCCTTTGAGTTTCTCTTTATATCCTTTTGCAAATATTAATTTTTCAAATTTGAAATTTTCTATTTTAAAAAAACTTTCTCCAAGTTTAATTTTATTTTCGTCGATATTTTTTTTTATGTATGAATTTTTTTTGATTAAGTATTTTTTAATATTTTTTATATAGATTTTTGTATTAATCCTAGCGCCTTTTATTAGCATTCCGCCGTTAGAGTCGTTTGAGAAATTATAAATTTTTCCATCTTTTATTTTCAAAATAAAGTTTGTCATGTTTTTATCATTTTCAAGTTTGGCAATCAGTTCATTTTTTTGGTTTTCAGTAGTAAAGGGCCTAAAGATATTTTTTTCTATAAAAAAGTTGGATTTAATGGTTTTTTCAATTTCTTGATAGTAGTTTTTTGCAAATTCAAAAATATGTGATTCTTTCCAAGCAATGTTCATTTTTCTACCCATAATAGGATTAATAAGTCCCCCAGCTATTATTGTTGCTTTTGTGTCTTCATCATCAAAAAGAATTACTTTTTTATTTCTTTTAAGCAGTTCGTAAGTGACGGTGCTTCCCGCTATTCCTCCCCCAATAACTGCAAATTCATAATGCATTATAAACTCCTTTTTAGATTTTGCTTATTTATAAATTTAGAGTATTTTTTGACTATAATGAAGTTTAATTAAAGATTTATTAGTCTTGTGCTTTTTAGAATTAAGTACAATTGTTTAGTTTTTATGTTTTCTTATCATTTAAAAACCTTTTATTTTTAATTATAATATATCATTATGTTTTTGTATAAGGGATGTTTTATGACTGGTAAAGAAGATGATAAGATTTGTGTTTCGCATGATAAATCATTGGAATTAATTTTAAAGAGTAGATCAATAGTGATTGCTGGTGAGATTACTAAGGATGTTTCTCGACTTTTTCAGGAAAAAATATTATTGTTAGAGTCCTTAGATTTTAAAAAGCCTATATTTGTGTACATTGATTCAGAAGGGGGCGATATTGATGCTGGATTTGCTATTTTCAATATGATTCGTTTTGTTAAGCCTAAAGTTTTTACAGTTGGAGTAGGGCTTGTTGCTAGCGCTGCCGCTTTAATTTTTTTGGCTGCAAAATTAGAAAATAGATTTTCACTGCCTTTTGCCAGGTATTTATTGCACCAACCTTTGAGTGGGTTTAAAGGAGTTGCCACAGACATTGAGATTTATGCTAATGAGTTAAATAAACTTAAAAAAGAACTTAATAATATTATTTCAAAAGAAACAGGTCAAAATATTTCTAAAATAGAAAAGGATACCGATAGGGATTTTTGGTTAGACAGTAGTGCTGCAAAAAAATATGGACTTGTATTTGAAGTTGTTGAAACAAAGTATCAACTTGAAGAGTTTATTTCTGCTTAGTGTTTTATTTTTTTCTTGTAATTTTGTAGATATAAATTTTAGTGTTTTGGAGCTTAAGGTTGCAAATTTTAATTTATCTAATAATTCTTCTCAAGAATTATTAGATTCTGCTTATAATATTCTCAATCAAAGTTTTGATTTAATAATTATTAAAAACCTTGAGAATAAAAATGTTCTTGATTTAATCAATAATAGAGTTTTATTTGGAACTTTCAAGAATGCTTATTTTATTGATCAAGGGAAAGGACTTTCTGTCAGCATTCTTTCTAAGCGCAAAATAAATATTAAAGTTTTAAGCGTAATACAAGATTATGACGACTTGAAATTAGGATTGCTTGTTGATTTTAATTTTAAGGGCAATCATTATGGTATTGTTATTTATAATTTAAGCAATGATTTTATTAAAAATCCTACTAGTTTGCAAATTAGTGAGCAAATTTTATATTTAAAAGCTCAAATAGATAAATTAATGTTTATTTTAGATGAATCTGAATTTATTATTTTTGATTTGTTAATCAAAAATGGATTTTTTAGCTTAATAAATGATTCAAACAATATTTCGATGTTAGCAAATAAAATTGATTTTAGAGTTTTTTCTAATTTTTTTGCTAGAGTTTCTTTATATTCATTTATGTTTGTAATTGCAGATTATTTGCATAGTCATTATGTTATTGAGAATTTTCCTCAAAAAATAGTTATCAGCTGAGTTTTTAGATTTGTATTCTTGTTTAACTTGACATCGTAATTATTATTATTTATTATATTATTCTATGCCGAAGTGGTGGAAGTGGTAGACACACAGGACTTAAAATCCTGAGGAGGAAGCTCCGTACCGGTTCAAGTCCGGTCTTCGGTATTTTTTATTTACATTTCTCAACTATTTTTTTATTTATAAGTAATCCCAATATAAATAATGTTGTTAAAGATGTAAAAGATGTAAAGCTGATTTTAAAATTTAATTTTAAAATGATTAATATCATTTGTAGAATTGATCCAAAAATTAGGCCTTTTGATAAATAAATAAAATTATTTAAGTGATTATCTATTATTTTTTTTATTATTAATATTGATGTAATTATTCCTATTGTTACAGCTATTGTAAAGATTGTAATAAGAACAATGTTAAATTTGGATATAATGAGTATTATTTCTTTATAAAAACCAAGTAGTAAAAGCATTCCAGATCCCGAGATTCCGGGCAAGATCATTGATGCTCCGCTTATTGTTCCAGAGGATATTAATAATAAGTAATATTTTATTGAGTTTTTGTCTTTAGGTATTGTACTTTGCAATTGTATATTAGATTCTTTGATTATTAAGAAAAGGACAATAATGGCCATACCGATGAAAAATAACAAATGCTTCAATATTTTTGTATTACTATTGATTTCTTTTATAGGTATTTCTGTTTTTAGTGTTAGCATATTCCCAAATGTTAATCCTATGAAAAATACTATTAATAATGCTTCTATTATTCCATTGTCAAAGGCATAGGTTTTAAATATTTTTGCAGTTAATAATATTGAGGTTAACATTCCTGTTGCCAAAATAGTTAAAAACATTAAATTTTTTTTAATTTCTGTGAGTTTTAAGATTTCTGAAATAGAATTTATTATTTTGTAATAAATTTTTAATATTAAAGCCAGCGTTCCCCCAGAAACTCCTGGGATTATGTTTGCAATTCCAAGTAAAATTCCCTTGATATAAATATTAAGCATTTCTATTTTTAGATTTTAATTGTTTTCAATTTAAATGCTTCATCTGTCATCACCCTCACCATTTATTGTTCCATTTTCATGTCGCTTTTGTATTTTTTTTAAATTTGTAAGGGCTACATCTTCAAGCGTAATGCCTAAATTATTGCTTAAAGTTGATAAGTACCATAAAACGTCCCCAAGCTCTTTTTTAATTGATATTAAATACTCATCGTCAATGATGTAATTTTTGTCTCTTCCTAATTTTTTTATTTTTTCAACAACTTCTCCAGTTTCACCAGCAAGACCAAGTGTTGTTAAAATTAATTCTTCTTTTTTATTTTTGTACTTAGCAGTTTTTTTTGCTTTTTCTTGGTATTCATTTAGTTCCATGTTGAGAGACAGTTTATTACAGTTTGTTATTATTTACAAGTCTAAACACGATTTATTTTTTTTATGTTTTTTATTATATTTGATTGATTAAGCGTGAAAGAATTTGAAGTATGAGTAAATTTTTTTTGTTATTTAAAGCAATTTTCTTTTTTTTAAAAATAATTTGTGTTTTTTCTTATCCAGAAATAAAAAATTTTTCAAGAAAAGATCCTATTTTTTCTGATCTTAAAATTAAAGTTTTAAAATATAATAAAAAACAGCATATTCCTTTGTTTTTTTACTTATATAAAGTTAAAAAAGGGGATACTTTTTTTAAAATTGCCAATAAAATAAATGGATGGCAGTCTGGCATTGCTACCGTTAATTTATTAGATTCTCCTTTTGTGAGTGTTGGGCAAGAGATTCTTATTCCTAGTAAAAAAGGAGTTTTTGTTTTTGATAGTAAAGATTATAGGTTTAATAATTTGCTTTTAGCAACAAGGGATCTCACTAAAGCTGAAAAAGTAAAAATTAAAAGAAATGACAGAGTTTATGAGTTTTATTTTTTTGATTTTGCCAAAAATCCAGATTTTGGACTTTTTTCAGGTACAGAGTTACTTTTTTTTTTAAATGCCAACTTTATTTTTCCTTTAAAAAAATTTATTGTTAGTTCTGATTTTGGATTTAGAAATGATCCTTTTACTGGTAATAAAAGTTTTCATACGGGAATAGATCTTGCAGCTCCAATGAATACGGAAGTATATTCTTCTTCTTCTGGAATAGTTATTGAAGCTGGATACAATGACCTTTATGGTAATTTTGTTGTAGTTGGCCACAAAAATAATATCAAATCTCTTTATGGGCATTTAAATTCATATTCTGTAAAGATAGGGGATTTTATTAAATCAGGTGAATTTCTTGGAAGGGTAGGACAAACTGGGCGTTCAACAGGGCCTCATTTGCACTTTGAAATATTAAAAAAAAATATTCCTATTAACCCTTTAAAGCTTTTAAAGTAAAGCTGAGTGTTACAGTCAGTTAAATATAATATTATTAAATTGTATTGATTATTAATAAATAATAATGTATAATTAATTGTTTGATAAAAATATTTTTACACTTTTGAACCATAGTTTTGAAAGAAAGTGTTTCATTTTAATATAATTATTGACGTTAAAAAATTTTTTGGTTTCAAAATTATACATTTAATTTAAAGCCATATTATTTTTTTGTATTGATTATAAATTAATAATTTAAAGTAAATCTTATTGATCAATGTGATATTCGATTATTTTATTATGTAAAGTTTTTCTTCCTATTTTTAATATTTCAGCGCATTTGCTTTTGTTATTTTTGGAATGAAAAAGCGTTTGTTTGATTATTTCTTTTTCAGCCTCTTTTAGACTAATTCCTATTGGTAGTGTTATTTTAAATATAAGATTTTCATTGTTCTTGATTTTTGCTGGCAAATCTTCTTTAGTGATTTGCTTGCCTTTTGATAATATTAATGCGCTTTCAAGTACATTTTTTAATTCTCTAATATTTCCTGGCCAATCGTAATAATAGAGAGCTTTCATTGCATCATTAGAAAGAGTTTTTTCTTTTCTATTGTTTTCCTTTGCGACATCTCTTATTAGTATGTTTGTTAAATGGGATATATCATCCTTTCTCTCTCTTAAAGGCGGTATGTTTATATTAATGATATTTAATCTATAAAATAAATCTTCTCTAAATTTTTCTTTTTTAATTTCCTCCTCAATATTTTTGTTTGTTGCAGCCAGAAGTCTAATGTCAACTTTAATTGTGGTTTCTCCTCCAACACGTTCAAAGGTTTTGTTTTGTAACACTCTTAAAAGTTTAACTTGAATTTCAGGCGAAATTTCTGCTATCTCATCAAGAAAAATTGTACCTTTATTTGCAAGTTCAAATCTACCTTTTTTTTGAGAAATTGCGCCAGTGAATGCTCCTTTTTCATGGCCAAAAAGTTCGCTTTCAAGTATGCTTTCAGAAAGTGCAGCGCAATTTACTTTTATAAATGGTTTATCATTTCTATTTGAAAGATCAAAAATAGCATCGGCTATTATTTCTTTGCCAACACCACTTTCGCCTGTTATAAGAACAGATGCATTTGATTTTGCTATTTTTATTACAAGTTCAAAAATTTTTTGCATTAATAGTGATTTTCCCATGATTTTTTCATAGTATTTTAAATCTTTTCTTATGAGAATATTTTCCAAATTGGCATTTTCATCATCGTTACTTTCTTTTTTATTTAAGGATCTTTTTATTATTAGTAAGAGTCTTTCAAGGTCTAGGGGTTTTGTTAAAAAATCATAAGCACCTTCTCTCATGGCATCTACAGCAGAATCAACTGTTCCATGGGCCGTTAAAATAATAAAAGGTATTTCTAAGTTTTTTTCTTTAACTATTTTGAGCAATTTTTCTCCAGATATTTGAGGCATTCTCAGGTCAGATATTATTACATCAATATTTTCATTTTCAATTGTTTCAAGAGCTTCTTCTCCGTCGCTAGCAGTGAAAACAAAATATCCCTCATCTTCAAGATAAGTAGCAATTCCTTCTCTAATATTCTTTTCATCATCAGCTACAAGTATTTTGCTCATTTTTAATACCCTTCAATTAAAATATTTTTTTTATTTAGTTTGGGAAGCGTAATTGTAAAAATAGTACCTTTGCCTTCTTTGCTTTCCACAAAAATTTCACCCCCAAGCTCTTTTATTATTTTATAAGAAATAGTAAGGCCTATTCCACTGCCTTTTTCTTTTGTGCTAAATTGAGGTTTAAATATTTCTTCTTTTACTTCATCTTTTATTCCGTTTCCATTATCTTTTATGTTGATATATATTTTATTGTCTTTTTCGAAAAGAAAAATTTCTATTTTTTTTATTTCTTTTTTTATTTCAAGCAGTGCTTCTCCTGCGTTTTTAATGATGTTTATAATAACTTGTTTTAATAGTTTCTCATCAATAAGGATATTGCTTATTTTGTTTAAATTAAGCAATAGTTTTATGTTTTTGTTTTCTAATTCTGGATTTAATAATTCACATACACTGTTTATTACTTGTTTAATGTCTTTTTCTTGTAGGTTGATTTTTATTGGTCTTACAGTTAATAGAAATTCTGTTACTATTTTATCTACTCTGTTTATTTCTTCTTTTATTACTTTGAAATAATTTTCAGCTTTATCATTTTTTATTTTTTGTTTTTTAATTTCCTTTTTTAGCAGTTGTAAATTTATATCGATTGCTCCAAGTGGGTTTTTGATTTCATGAGCAATATTTCTTGCATGTCTTGTAAAAGATGCTAAAGCCTCAACTCTTCTAAACAATTCCTCTTTCTTTTTTTTCTCTTTAATGTCTTCAATTAAAATAATGTTGCCTTCAAGTTTTTTTTCTTTTACATAAGGCATAAATGAAATTTTAATGTATATGTTATTTGAGATTGGAACTTCTAATCCTATTATTTTATCTTCTGTTCTAACTAGTTCTTTTATTAAATTTATTAAGATTGGAATTTGAATATCATCAAGAATCTCTATTTTTGATTTAGATGTTAAAGCTAAAATTTGGTATAACATCTTGTTTGAATAAATTATGTTGTTTTGTTTGTCAAGCACAATGATTCCTTCATTAATTGAAGCAAATATTCCGTCATATATTTCTATTTTTTTGTAAATTTGTTCAATAAATTTAGTTTTTTGTTCATTAGATAATTTGTTTAGTTTTGTTAGAGCTTTTTTGAAAAAATTATTCATATCTCTTCGTAATTTAGCATTAAGTTTTCTATTATTAATTTTTTATTTTGATTATAAGGGCGATATCTGTAAATATTTTTCAAATGTTCTGTGTATTTGAGATATTGATTAATATTTATCTTGTTTTCTAAAAAATCTTTTCTAATGTTAATTGAAAGTTCGTTTAAAAATATTTTAAAACTTTGATCATCTTTTATAAAGTCGATTTCTTCAAGATTAAATATGGATTTTTTTTCTTTTATTATATTTAAAATTTTTGTCAATTCTTTTTTTATTTTTTTGCTTTCTTCTTTGTAAAATGAAGCGAAATATTCCTCAATTGTTATATCTTTATCTATTAGAAAGCTTTCTTTGAACCTTTGAATTCCTAACTTTTTTTCTGGTTTTGTGAAATTGTAGATTCTAAGTCTTGAAAGTATTGTTTTAGGTATTTTGTTTTTATTTCTTGCTGCTAAGATAAAGTAAATATTTGAAGGAGGCTCTTCTAATATTTTTAAAAGTGAGTTGTGTACATTAAATGATAAATTTTCAATTTCGTTTATGTAGATTACCTTTGATTTTTCTTTTTCAGAAAAAATCCAAGTTTGAATTTTTTTTACATCATGAACATTAATACTATGATTTAGTTCTTTGTTTATATTTTCTATATTTTTTATAAGCTCATTTTTTATGTTTATATTATATTCTTTTTTATAATAAACAGAATTAATGTAGTTGATATTTTTCTCTATTTTTTTTAAATTTTTTTCATTACTGAAATAACATTTGGTAAAAATTACAGTTTTAATATATTCTAAGTATTTGTTTGCTATCTTATATGAATCTGCAGAAAGATGTGCTTTTGCTTCTATTGTATCCAGATTCGAGAAAATGAGCAAATTGGGGTTTGTTAAATTTTTTTCGTTTAATATTTTTTTTGCAAGCTCAATTGCGCTGATCTTTTTTGATGAAAACTTTTCTCCTAGTAAAAGAATTGCATTTGGCAATATTTTTTGATCATATGCGTTTATTATATCTTTGGCAATCTTTGGAAGTATTGTCATTATTGCCTCCTTACTTTGTTTTTGAGATTTTAAAGAGATAGTTTATTCCAGGGTTTAAATAATCAAGAAGCTTGCTTTCTTTTAGGAAATATTCAGGCTTAAATATTTGTTGTGATTGTATTATGTAGACCACAATTGCAATTATTCCAAAAGCCTCAAGTAGACCAAGTACTAACCCCAGTATTCTATTAAAGAACAATAATTTAAGTTGGCTTATTATTGATTCTATTAAGGCTTGTAGTATTAAAAATCCTATATGTATGACTAGAAAAAATACAAGTAGTGCTTGAATATAGGATAGTTCAATAATAGGTTCAACCAGTCTTCTAAACTCCTCAGTTTTTTTATAAAGCAGTAATATTAAAACAAAAACCTCAGCAAATCCGCTAATTTCTTTAATAAATCCTCTTAAAAATCCTCTAAATCCTAAAGATGTGAAAATTATTATTATTAGTATGTCTACTATTCCGGTTATTTTTACAGGATCGCTTGTTATCATTTAGATTTTGTCTCCTTAATATCTTTTATTAGTAATTGGGCTATTAAAGCTGAAGAATTCTTATTATTGAATTTTTTAATATTTGCTTTAAGAGTGTTGATTTTTTCTTTATCTTTTAAAGTTTCTTTTATAATTTTCAAAATATTTGCATTTAAAATTTCATCTTCATCTATATAAATGCAAGCATTCTGGGTTTTTAGTAGTTTTGCATTTTTAATTTGATCTCCCCTGGAGCCCTTTTTAAATGGAATCAAAATTGCACATGTGCAAGCATTTGCAAATTCCTTTATTGCTCCAGCTCCAGCTCTGCTTATTATTATATTGGAAAATTTAACTATACTTGCCATTTCTTCTGCGTTAAAAAATTGTCTTCTTATATAATTGTCTTCTCTTAGATCATTTAAGTTTTTCCCCGATTGATGGATAAAGTAGATTTCAGCATCCTTTTTAATACAGAGCGCAAGGTTGTTTAAAGCATTGGCGCCAAGAGATCCCCCAAGTATGCTAACAATTGGTTTGTTAGTGTTTTGAGTTAATTGCTTGATGATTTTGGGATTTGGAGTTAAAAATTCCTTTCTTATAGGAGATCCTGTGTGAATGATATTTTTGTGGTTTTTAAAGTATTTTTCACTTTCTTTAAAGCTTATGTATATTTTATTTGCGAATTTAGAGTTAATTTTTGTTGCAAGGCCAGGATCTAGATCCATTTCATGGGTTATTCTTTTTATTTTTAGCAAACTAGATGCAATAATTGTGGGAGTTGAGACAAATCCTCCAGTTGCATAGACAATCTGAGGTTTGTATTTTTTTAAAATGTAGAAGCTTTTTATTATTCCAAATATCACTTTAAAGAAGTCAGTAAAATTTTGAAAAGAAAAATAGCGCCTAAGTTTTCCGCATGGAATCGAAATAAATTTGATATTATTTTGTTCTTTTATTAATTTTTCTTCTATAGAATTTTTTTTGCCTATCCAAAAAAATTCAATTTCATTGTCTAATTCTTTTAATTTTTGTATTATAGATATTCCTGGAAATATGTGGCCTCCAGTCCCCCCCCCTGTAAAAAATATTATTTTT
The DNA here is from genome assembly GCF_014202295.1 of Borreliella afzelii. Taxonomy (NCBI): domain Bacteria; kingdom Pseudomonadati; phylum Spirochaetota; class Spirochaetia; order Spirochaetales; family Borreliaceae; genus Borreliella; species Borreliella afzelii. The sequence goes on along the minus strand of NZ_JACHGM010000001.1, from coordinate 94,375 downwards.
TTATTTGACATATGTTTATTTACCCATAAAAACAATAAATCACTTGTTTTATAATAGATTTTTTGTACATTTTATTTTAATAATATATTGTAATACAAATTATTTTAATAATATATTTCAATGCAAATATTGTCTTTGTGCTAAAAAATCGATTTAATCTTTAACATTGAATTTAATGAAATTTAAATTCAAAATGTATTTGTTAAAAAATTTTCAATCCGAACCCCTTCTTTTTTAAAAGCATTTCCTTTGATTGAATCTTTTATTATTAAGTGAATAGCTTTTGTTGTTTTTTCTAGGGCCTGTTCTATTTCGAATTTTTCCAAATATCCTATAAGCAAGCTAGTAAATAAATCTCCTGTCCCACTGAAATTTTGTTCTAATTTTTCTAAAAAAAACTCTGAGTATTCTTTGGTTTTAGGATTGTAGCAAATGTTTCCCAATAAATCTCCTTTTACAACGCTTGTAACAACTACTACACCTTTTGTATCAAGATTTAATATTGCTTTTATGATATCATCTTTGTTATTAAGTTGTGAGCTTTTGCTTAGCATTTCAAGCTCTGTAATATTGGGTGTTATTATGCTTGCATATTTAATGATTTTTCTAAATCCATTAATTATTTTATTATCAAATAGAGGATAAATTTTTCCATTGTCAGCAAATACAGGGTCAATTACAATTTTTTCAAATTTTATTAATTTAATTATTTTTTCTATTGTTATTTGTTGTTTTTCGCTTCCCAGAAATCCCGTATAGAGTATGTCAAAATTTTCATTTTGCTCTTTCCATATATTTATAAATTTTTCCAAATGATCAGTTAAATCTACTATTTCAAATTTTTTATAAGCTGTGGAAGCAGAAAGGACAGCTGTTACAAAAGGACACACTTGCATATTAAACGAAGAGATTACTGGTATACATATTGTAAGAGATGTTCTTCCTATGCTTGAAATATCATGCATTGCTAAAATTCTTTTCATTATTTTTCCCCTTATATTGGTTTTTATAATTTTCTATTCTTGAGTTTGCCTCAATTTCGATTGGACTTTCTCCATATTTTAAATACATGTTAAATCCAAGTCCTGCAATCATTGCTCCATTATCTGTGCAAAGATCAAGAGGAGGGTAGTAAGTTTGTATTTTAAGTTTATCTATTTTTTCTCTTAAGTATAAGTTACTTGCAACGCCGCCTGCTATTACCAATTTTTTGATTTGAGTATCTTTTATTGCTCTTTTTAGTGGGGTTATTAGATTTTCAAAGGCAGCTTTTTGAAAGCTTGCAGCTATATTATTTTTTGTTGTTGGATTATCTTTGTTTTTGAATTTTTCGAGTTGGTGTATGCAAGCTGTTTTTAGTCCAGAGTATGAAAAATCATACCAATTTTCTTTTTTTCTAAAGGTAGTAACTGGAAATTTAAATGTGTTTTCATCTCCATTTTTAGATATTTGTTCAATGTTTGGACCTCCTGGAAACCCCATATCATAATGTTTTGCTACTTTGTCAAAAGCTTCTCCACAAGAATCATCTAGAGTTCTTCCAAGTATTTCGACATCATCGAAATTTTTTTGTTTAGCAATTAATGTATGTCCACCGCTTAATAATAATGATATAAATGGATATTCTATTTTTGAGTGCATTAAAGGGGCATAAAGATGGCCTAAGATGTGGTCAATGCAAATAATAGGTTTTTTTAATGAAATTGCTAAACCTTTGGCAAAGTTTAATCCAACTATTAAAGAACCAATAAGTCCGGGTCTAGATGTTACAGCTATTAAGTCAATTTCAGATATTTTAGTATTTGCTTTTTTGAGTGCTTTTATACAAACAGACATAATAGCTTCAGTATGAAGTCTTGAGGCAATTTCAGGTACTACGCCGTAATATTTTTCATGTTCTTTTTGACTTAATTTTATATTGCTTAAAATATGAATGCCGTTTTCTACTACAGCTACGCAACAGTCGTCACAAGAGGTTTCTATTCCAAGTACTTTCATTTGATTGTTTCCTCGTAAAGATTTAATAAATTGTCAAATTCGAATTCTTGGTTTAAATTAGGTTCTTCTTTTTCGAGAACTTTTAATGTGTTTTTAGACCAAATATGTCCTATTACCTTTACTATTCCATGTTTTCTAGCAATATTTTTTGCTTTTTCAAGCTCTTTGAGCACTGCCTCTTCTGTATCTTTGCTGTCGAGAAATACGTCTCTTTTTTCTACTCTAACTCCAATTTCTTTACCTATTATTTCTGGTATGCTCCCCGCAATAGTTACGCTGTCAAAAAAATATCTGTCAATCTCTTTAAGCTTTATTAAAATGATTTTCATCAAATCTTTATTTGAGGTAATCAAACTACCCATGTGGTTATTCATTATTTTTGCATCAGGATACATTTTAAATGTTTTTTCAATTTTTTTGTGTATTTCTTCTTTTTTATCTTTTATGTTTATGTGAAATTTTTCTATTGCATTTCTATGTTTTGATTGCATTGGAAAATGTATTATTACTGTTTTGTTATTATTTTTTAGTTTTTTGTATAAACTCGTTGATTTTGGTAAAAATGGAATAATGGCATAATTTATTTCAAGATTAAGTTTTATAAATTGTTCTAACATAAATTCATCATAACCAACGTCGTCAATGATTAAGTAGAACTTAGGCTTGATTTTGGCTTTTTTATTTTCTTTGTTATTTTTTATTATTAAGCTGTCTTTTTGTATTTTTTGAAATCTATCTTTAAGTTGTGCATTTACAATTTTTGAATTGATGTTAAAATAGAAAAAATTTGTAAATGCTTGAGTTATTGCAATAACAATAGAAATTATAATAAAAATTACAATAATAAATTTGTTTTTTTTAATATAAAATATAAACATTCATGACCACTGACTTACAAGTAGATCAGAACATGTCATGAATGTCAATGTTAATTTATCTCTTCTTTTAGTTTTTTTAGAACTCTTTTTTCAATTTGTCTTACAGTTTCTGATGATATTCCAAGTTCTGTTGAAATATCTTTTAAGGTGCTTTTTTTAGGGCTATTGTCCAGGTTGTATCTTTTTTTGATTATGTATCTTTCCTTTTCAGTTAATTTTGTTTCAAGTATGTAATTCAAATGTTGTAAAGTTGAGTCTTGTTCAAGGGTAATTTCAGGGTTAAAAGAATTGTCCTCATATAGATTCAAGAGTGTTGAATTTTCAGATCCTTCTATCTCTTTATCCAGAGAATATTCTTTTTCAAGATAAGGAATAATTTTTATATATTGGGCAGGAGATAGATTAAATCTTTTCATTATTTCTTCTTTTTTGGGCGCTTTTTCTTCTTCTGTTAAATATTTGTTTATTTGCAGTATTAGATTTTCTTTTCTGTATGGGACTTTTACTAATCTAGTTTTAGTGTTTAATGCTCTTTGGAGCGATTGCTTGATCCAAAAAGATGCATAAGTTGAAAATTTAGTGTTTTTATTTGGGTCATATTTTTCAGCGGCTCTTATTAATCCTAAGTTGCCCTCTTGAATTAAGTCTTCAATTTTTAACCCTTTTCCCGCATATCTTTTTATTATTTTTAAAACAAGTCGCAAATTTGCGTTTATCATCTTATTTTTTGCTTTTGCGTTGCCTCTTTGTATTTGTCCTGCAAGTTGAATCTCTTCTTCGTGAGTAATTAGTTTATGTTCTCTTACCGATTTTAAATATATGTTTAAATCCTCATTGCTAAATATATTCATATAGTATATTTTTCTCCCCTTTTTTGAATATTATGACTAAGTTTTTAATACTTAACTTTCATGCAAAAATTGTGCCAATTTAGTTTAAAATCATTTTTAAATTAAATTGGATATAATTTTAAGGTGGAGTGTTTTAGAATTATTTATTTTTATCTAATTGATTGTAAATCAATTGGGCAATTCCAAAGCTTTGAGATTGTGCCATTTGTTTTGCTCTTTGTTCGTAAAGCATGTCTTCAAAAATCTCTTCTACTTGGCCTCCGCTTAGCAGATTTTGATCTTTGTTAAGAGTTTTTTTCATGCTGTCAAGCATTTGCTTGATAAATATAGCTTCAAAGTCTAAAGAGGCTTTTTTAAGTTCTTCGTTTTTTTGAAAGGATTTTTTTATTTTTATTGGATTTTTAAAATTATTTATTTGATTTTTAAATTTTAGATTTTGTAAATTAATTTTAGTTTCCATCAACTTCCTCCAAGATAAGTTCTCCATTTAATTTATTAATTTTTTGTGCAGCTTGAATTATTTGAATTAATTCTTTATTGCTAAGATTGTTGGAATTTTTCAATATGAATTCGTTTAATTTCATTGAATTTATTTGAATTGTTGTTTTATTGTTATTATTTAAAATATTTTGATCGTTTTTTTCAATAGAAAATGTAAACGTCCCTATTTTTGCATTTTCACTTGCTAGGATAATGCCATTTTTTTTGTCTATTAATATCTTAGGGGTAGTTTCTATTTCAATATTCTCAATCTCTTCTAATAGGCTTATGTTTTTTACTTCTATTTCTATTGTGCTATCTGATTTGATTTTGTTGTTGATTTTTTTAGAGGTCAATATTTTATGAATTCTATTTATTAGTGTATAATTTCCTTTTTTAAGAATTATATTATAACCGTAGTTAATATTTTGATTCTCATTTATTATTACACTATCTAGGGTGTATTCAGAAGTATGTCCATATCCTTTTAATTTGTTATTGTTCTTTATAATTCCTGATGCAATTGCTATTATTTCTTTCTCGTTATTTTTAAGATTTGTTTTTAAAAGTATTCCATTTGTTAAATCTTTTGAATCTAGTATTGATACAATGTAGGCTTTATGTTTTGAGCCTTTAATTGTATTACCTTTTATTTGAAGACTAACATTTACTAGTGCAATGTTTTTGCTTTCTATGTTATTAAGGCTTATTTCATCTATTGTATTGTTTTCTTCTAAAATTTTACTTATAAGGTCTTTTTGCTTTAGGGAGTCTCCTTTTTCGTGAAGACCCACTACTATTCCAGTACCCGTTAAAAAAATTGTGTTTGTGGGACAAATATCCGCAATTTCTGTTAATTTCACGCTTTCAGACAGGTTATTGTTAAATGATTGTTCTGCTTTTAGTCCTGTTGAAGTTTCGTTTGTTTGGGCCAATAGACTTGTAGCAAATGTAATTAACATTAACATTAGTTTGTTCATTTTTTAACCTATTTCTTTCATTTCTTTAATATCTACTATTTTATATCAATTATTGTAATTTAATGAAACTTTTTTAGTTAATTATTAGGTAATCCTTGATTTATTAAATATTATTTGTCTTAAATACAGATGACATTCAATAAATTTTAGATTAAGAAAGATAAAATAAAGCACTAGTCTTTTTGGACCTTATTTAATCTTATCTCTTCATTTTTGATTATGTTGCGTATAACTTTATATTTACTATTATTTAATTCATTTAGGCTTAAAAAATCATTTATCCCGGTTGTGTTAATTTTGTATTTAAAGTATATATTGTGTTCATCAAGGATTTCATTTTTTCTTAGATTTTCTTTTGCAAATACAATAGGCTCAATTATATCAATATACATATTAATGTAATTATGCCTTTTGTAATTTTCAAAGTTTTTTGCATAATAAACCAGAATTTTTTGAATTGGAATATTTTTGTATGAGTTGTTGCTTTTTACTTTAAATTTTATTTTTTTGAAAAACTTGTCGTTTATGTTTATTTCAGATTCATCAAAGTTGAATTGAAGTATATAGATATTTTCATTTGATAAATTTTTTGTGATGTAATAAATCATTTCAAAAATTATTGATTTTTTATTTAAATGTGGGGGGATATATATTTTTGACAAGCTTTGATTATTGCATATTTTTGAATATTTCTTTGAAAAGAAGTATGCCTTACTAGGAGTAATATTAAAGCACAAATTATGAGCAGTGCTCATAATTGAGCTTGATGTGAAAAATAAAATAAAAACAAATAATTTTTTTTTTATTTTATTGCCTTTTTAAATTATTTGCTATTCCCAACATATTGTCGGAAGTTTGAATAGCTTTTGAGTTTATTTCATAAGCTCTTTGAGCTACTATCATTGTTACCATTTCCTCAGCAATAGATACATTTGACATTTCAAGAATACCTTGCCTTAGTTTTCCCATACCTTTACTTCCTGGTATTCCTGCTATTTCTTGGCCTGATCCAGCTGTTTCTTTGAATAAATTGCTTCCAATAGCACTTAGTCCTGCAGGATTAACAAATCTTGATATTTCAATTTGTCCAAGCTCTATTGGCTCGTTGCTGTTATCAATTTTTACCGATACTATTCCTTGTTCAGATATTGTAATTGAGTCTCGGATATATTCTTCTGGAAAGAATATATTAGGCAATACCTTGTATCCTTGGCTTGTTACAAGCTCTCGATTAGAATCGATTTTAAATGATCCATCTCTGGTATATGCATAAGTTCCATCAGGCAGAAGAATTTTGTAAAATCCATCTCCTTCAATGGCAACGTCAGTGAGTAAATTGGTGGATTGCATTTTTCCTTGTTCAAATATTCTCTGGGTAGCAGCAATTTTTGTTCCGTGACCAACTTGATTTCCAAGCGGCCTTAAAGTATTTTCAGTTGCAGGAGTTCCTGCTCTGTTTTGAGTTTGGTAAATCAAATCCTCAAATTCTGCTCTTATTTTTTTAAATCCTGTAGTATTTACATTTGAAAGATTATTAGCAATTGTGTCTACATTGTATTGTTGTGCAGTCATTCCACTTGCTGCTGTCCATAATGCTCTCATCATAAAATATGCTCCTTAATATTTTCCAATTTCATTTATTAATTTTCCCAAAAGACTATCTTCAGTTTGTATTGTTTTTTGATTAGCTTCGTAAGCTCTGTTGATTTCAATCATTAAAACCATTTCTTTAACTGCGTTAACATTGGAAGCTTCGAGTGCTTCTGTTTCTATTTTAGGCCTTAATGATACATCAATTTCTTGCGCTTTGCCAGATGTTTTTGTATCAATCCATAAAGAATTTCCCTGTTTTTTGAGAAATCTGGGATTTTCAAAATTTACAATTCTGATGGTATCAAGCAGTTCGTAATTTTCCCAAGAGTTTTCATGCTCACTAACAAGTCTTCTAGGGTTTGATTCAAAGTTTGAATTATGGAAGATTTGCCCCTGAGGTGTTATTTTAAAATTATTTTTTTTTAGATATATATATCCTTTTTCTCCGAGAACAGGAAATCCGCTTTTTGTAACAAGGATTCCTTCTTTTCCAATAGTAAAAGAACCATTTCTTGTATATCTTTCTCCATCTGAAGTTTGTATTACAAAAAATCCTTGATCAGTTAGTGCTAAATCTAATGGATTGCCAGTAGTTTTTAATGGACCTTGTTCAAATAGTGTATATATCTCATTTTCTTCAACTCCTGTTCCCAGCTTGCCTACAATAGGGGCTGTTTCAAGATGCCCTTTAGGAAATTTATAAAGGCCATCATCATTTAGTCTTCTTATTAGCATTTCTGGAAATGCTTTTTGAATTGATAAATCTTTCTTGTATCCAATAAGATCTATGTTTGCCAAGTTATTTGACACTACGTCAAGCTTGCGCCTTTCTGCCATCATTCCGCTGGCAGCTGTATAAATTCCTCTTACCACGGTTAAATCCTTTAAGACAATTAACTTTATTAATACTAGCATCAATTGTCTTAGATAACAATTAATTGACCTATTGTTTTTTACTTCTTTTAATATTTTTTATCTAGGTTTTTATCTTAATAATTAAAATTATAAAATAAGTTGTATAATGATTTTTGTGGCTAATATTTAAAATACTCATCTTAAAATGAGTAATTTTAAAAAAAAAAAGAACTATAATTTAGAATTATTAGTTTTAAGGAGAATTAATGAATAGAACTTTTTTAAAGTTTTTTCTTTTTTTTTGTTTTGTAATGTTTTTGTTTGCAAATTCAGAAGATTTAAATGAAAAGGAAATTATTAATAAGGCTGAAAACCTTAATTCTGAAAATGAAGTTTTAGGATATTGGGTTGGTTATGATGATGTAAGCAAGATAAAAAATTCTATTATTTATGTTTATAAATATAATGGAGAAGTTTGCGGTCGAATTTTAACCATAATAAAAGATGGTAAAAAGTATGATGCTAAAAATCCTTCAGGAGACACCGTTGTTGGATTTGAAAATCTTGCAATAGAAGGTCTTGATTTTATGTGGGGCCTTAAGTATTCTTCTGCTTCTAAAAAGTGGGATAGGGGCAAAATAATAGATCCTAAAAATGGTAAAATTTATAATTCTGAGATGAGCGTTGATAGTAAAACCGGGAATCTTGTCACCAAGGGGAAAGTTTGGATTTTTGGCAGAAGTAAGATTTGGACAAGAGCTAAGGCTGATGAAATACCAAAAGTAGACTTGCATAATCTTGTTCCAATGCCCCCTGTAAAAAAATAAATTTAGCTTTTGGTTTTGCTATTTTTGAAAAAATACATAAACATATAGATGAGATGAGTAGGTTATGAAAAATAAAACAGAGTATTATGATCAGTTTATTGCAAAAGTGCCCAATTTTCCTAAAAAGGGTATTCTTTTTTACGATATTACTAGTGTTTTGTTAAAACCCGAAGTTTATACCTCATTAATAAATGAGGTATATTCTTTTTATAATTTAAAAAAGATCGATTGCATTGCTGTTGTTGAGTCTAGAGGATATTTGATAGGCGCCCCTTTGTCTTTAAAAATGCAACTCCCCCTTGTTTTAATTCGAAAGGAAGGTAAATTGCCTAGAGAGGTTTTTGGCGAAGAGTATGAGCTTGAATATGGCTTTGGGAGAATAGAGGTACATAAAGACGATGTTAGAATGTATTCCAATATTCTTTTAATAGATGATATATTAGCTACTGGGGGGACTTTAAAGTCATCTGCAATTTTGCTAGAGAGAGCCGGGGGCAGGGTTAAGAATATTTTTTGCTTTATTGAGCTTTGTGGTATTAATGGTAGGCGTATTCTTGAAGGCTATGAGGTTAATTCTCTTGTAAGGTACGATTAATTTAATGCTTGACTTTTCTTTTTTATTAAATTTACAATGTTTAGTTGAGGTAATATAATGTATGCACTGGTAGAAATAAATGGTAAGCAATATAAGGCTGTTGAAGGCGAATTTTTAAAAATAGATAAAATTTCTCCTGTTGAAAAAGAGAAGCTGGAATTTAATAGTGTTTTGCTTATTAATAAAGATGGAGAGATTAAAATAGGAAAGCCCTATGTTATAAATTCTTCTATTAAATGTACCTACAAAGAAGATAAAAAAGATAAAAAGGTTGTTTCCTACAGATATAGAAGAAGAAAATCAAGTGAGAGAAAAGTTGGGCACAGGCAAACTTATTCTTATATTTTGGTTGATGAAATAGTTTTTTAAGTTTATTGATTAATGTTTTAGTAAAAGTAAAAGACGATGTAATCATTTATCTTTTAGCCAATGGTCATGCTATGAGTAAGAATAATGTTAACGTTGTCTGCTCTTCTTTTTCTTTTATTTTGAGAACCTTTTTCAGTGTTCTTGATCTTGAAGGTGAGGCTTTTATTGTAAAAAATTCAAAAAGAGGCTATTTGGAATTTAAGCCTTTTTTTAAGGATTTGAGTAAAAAAAGTCTTTTTTATTATAGTAGATTTTTAATTAGAGGCATAAACGATTTATGCTTTGAGTATCCTGATGATATTAAATTAGTTTTGGAGGAAAATTAATGGCAACAAGTAAAAGTGGTGGTAGTTCAAAAAATGGACGAGATTCTATATCTAAGCGACTTGGAGTTAAAAGAAGCGGTGGTCAGTTTGTTAAGGCTGGAGAAATAATTGTTAGACAAAGAGGTACAAAATTTCATAAAGGTAAAAATGTAGGTCTTGGAAGAGACTATACAATATTTGCGCTTTCATCTGGTAAGGTAGAGTTTAAAACTTTGAAGGGGCGAAAATATGTAAGCATTGTTTAGTATGTAGTTGTTTTAGTTTTAATTGAAAAATTGGAGAAAGTTTGTATAACTTTAAGGACTCTGTAAGCATAACGGTAGTTTCAGGCAATGGTGGTTCTGGGTGCGTTTCTTTTTTGCGAGAAAAGTTTAATGCAAAAGGTGGTCCAGATGGCGGAAATGGTGGGAGTGGTGGAAGTGTAATTTTCAAGGTGAGAGAAAATCTTCGTACTTTATCTTTTTATAAAAACGGCCATGTGCTTTGTGCTAAAAATGGTCAACCTGGAATGGGCTTCAAGAGGAGTGGTGCTAATGGTAAAGATTTAATTCTTTTTGTTCCCCCAAATACAGACATTTATAATGAAAATGATGGAACTCTTTTGTGTAGGCTTGAAAATTTAAATGACGAATTTGTTATTTTAAAAGGTGGCAGAGGTGGTCTTGGTAATTGGAATTTTAAAACTTCAGTGAGAAGAGCGCCAAGGTTTGCTCAACCTGGAGAATCAGGCAATAGCTTGAATGTGCGTCTTGAGCTTTTTTTGGTGGCGGATATTGGACTTGTTGGCCTTCCTAATGCCGGCAAATCTTCTCTTCTTAATAGAATAACATCAGCAAAATCCAGGGTTGCAAATTATCCTTTTACAACAAAAATTCCCCATCTTGGCATACTTAGATATTCTTATGATGATTTAATAATTGCAGATATTCCAGGGATAATTAAAGGTGCTAGCTTTGGAGTAGGACTTGGAACCAGATTTTTAAAACATATCAGCAAAACTAAAATTTTAGCTTTAGTGATTGATATTTCTGAAGCAAATTTTTTAGAATCATATAACATTCTTTTAAATGAATTAAAAACTTATAGCTATAACCTTTTTTATAAAAAAAAAATTATTATCGCCAATAAGCTTGATTTGGATAGTTCTAAGAAAAATTTCGATTGCTTGATAAAAGCCTTGGGAAAAGAAAAGATTGTTGGTATCTCTATTTATGAAAATAAGGGGATTGATGAGCTTATTAAAGAATTTTTTGTTTTGGCTAAAGCTTTTTAATAAAATTAGTTTTTATTGTGGGCTTTTTTATTTTTAAGACTTGGTTTTCGGATGTCAAATTTGATTTAGGAAAAAATAATTCATGAGAATTGCAATATTGGGGGGCACTTATAATCCAGTTCATATAGGACATATTTTTTTGGCCAAAGAGATAGAATATTTATTAAATATTGATAAGATAATATTTATTCCTACTTGCAATCCAACTCATAAATTGATTGGGGAGGGTGTTAGTGTTAAGAATAGAATAGATATGCTCAAGCTTGCATTAAAAAATGAAAATAAAATGTTCATAGATGATTGTGACATAATAAATGGTGGAATAACTTATACTATTGATACCATTTCTTGTGTTAAAAAAAAATATAAAAACGATAAACTTTTTTTGGTTATTGGTGATGATCTTTTTCAAAATTTTGATTCATGGAAAGATCCTCAAAGTATTGCTAGCTCTGTTGATCTTGTTGTTGCTCACAGAATCTACAAAGAAAAGCTGAAAAGTTCTTTTAAGCATATTTATATAGATAATAAAATAATACCGATCTCCTCATCAGAGATTAGAAATAGAATTGCAAATGGATTTCCTGTTAGCTATTTACTACCCTTTGGTGTGTTAAAATACATTAAAGATAATAATTTATATGTTAAAAAGGTAAATGTTTGAGAAAGGATTTAATTTTTTTAGTTTTAATTGTTTTGATAATAGTGGGCGTAGTAATTTTTTTTATTAGAAGTTCAAAAAAAGAGCTGGTTTACTTTGAGCTTAATACAAAGAGTAATATTAGTTTTTTGTTTCTAGTAGAAGATCTTAACAAAAATCTTGTAAGTATGCAAGAAATTTTTATTAATATAAAAACAGGAAATCTTGGCTTTTTAGATATTCCAATTCATACTGGATATGAAGATTTAAAAGGCAATATATCTTGGTTTAAAGATCTTTATAAAAAAAATTCTTTTAATAAGTTTTTGTCTAAAATTTATACACAATTATCTCATGAATCAGATTATTATATTCGTTTTCAAAAAGAAAATTTTGTTAGGCTCATTGATTATTTGGGGGGGGTTAGACTTCTTGTTAAAAACCCAGTAAAAGTTTATAGTTTTGAGGATTCTATTTTAATACCCTCTGGTACTTCTAATTTTGATGGCGATAAATCTTATAATTATTTGAGATATTTTAATGATGTTAATCATTTTGAAGAGAGAGGCGAGTTTTTTAAAGAGTTTTTTAAAAAACTTCTTTTTCAAATTTCAGATTTTGGCATTGAAAATGATATTTTTTTTAAAATATATTCCATGTTAGATACTAACCTTTCAGAGGTTGTTTTTAAGTATATTGTTAAAAATTATAAAATAAATAATGATAAAATTATTTCTATTAATATTAAAGGGCAAGAAGAGATTTTTAAGGATAATGATAATAATTTGATAAAGGTGGTTTTCCCTTATTATGGAGGTGCTATTTTAAAAGAATCGGTAGATAAATTGAATAAAGAATTGATTAATGAAGGCTTGGAAGAGGTAGTAAAGATTGTTGTTTTAAATGGAACAAAAGTTGTTGGACTTGCAAAAAAAACAGCAAATATTTTTAATTCTTTAAAATTTAAAGTTTTAAAATTTGGCAATGCAGATAAAAATTCTTATAAAAATACCTTGATTATAAATAATTCTGATAATTTAGAAATGGCTGTTAGAGTTGGAGAGGCAATTAAAGCCTCAAATATTAAGCCAATTTCTGAAGTTCAAACTAAAAGATTATTAGAGCTTGATAATCTTGATATTAATCCGGATGTAATAGTTGTTTTAGGAGATGATTTTGATGGAAGATATGTTAAAAGTAAGTGATATTAATGCTTTATGTAAAATAATAAGCGATTTTAATGGAATTGACGTTATAGGTATTGATGTTGGCAATATTTGCAATTGGACTGATTTTTTTATAATAGCTACTTTTGTATCATTTAAGCAGATGGAAGCTTTGTATATTGATAAGATAGTTAAATTTTTTAAAGAAAAAAAAATTAATCTTAATGTTCAAGAGAAAGGATTAATTTATGATTGGACTGTTGTTTCAGGTGGAAATTTGGTAATTCATTTAATGAGCGAAAAGTCTAGAGAATACTATGAGCTTGAAAAAATATGGTCCAAAGGAATTATTATTTATCCTTGATTACTGTTTAATTAAAAAAACTAAAAATATCATAAAAATATGTTTACAAAAAATAGAAAATATTTTAGATTTAAGGTATGTACTTTTTGCGGGAGGCTTATAAGTGGATATTACAGACATAAGGATTAAGAAAGTTGAAAGTAAAAATTCTGGTTCTAAATTGTTAGCATATGTTGCAGTTACTTTTGACAATTGCTTAGTTCTTCACAATATTAGAGTTATTAAAGGGCAAAAGGGAGTATTTATTGCTATGCCTAACAGAAGAACGAGAGTTGGTGAGTATAAAGATATTGTACATCCTATTAGTCAGGATTTTAGAAAAACTTTGCAAACTTCTATTTTTAAGGAATATGTAAGAGAAAATCCAGCTGATCTTGAGCTTGAATTAGATTTTTAGATAATTATTGACAAAGCGTGTTGTATCTTGTATGCTTGTCAATTGTAAGTATTAAGGTATTTGGGACGTCGACAAGCGGTAAGTCAACTGGTTTTGGTCCAGTCATTCGAGGGTTCGAATCCTTCCGTCCCAGTATTTTACATTAGGAGTTTTTTGGTGGAAAATAGCAGGGTTTTAAGTTGTAAATATAGATCAAGCTTTGGGTCTTCTAATGCTCGCAGAATAAGGGCTAAATGTGAAATACCGGCTGTTGTTTACGGGCAGGGCAATGATGTTTTACATTTGAAAATTAAGAGTAGTGAGTTTAATAAAAAATTTGCAAAGTTTACAGATAATACTGTCTTGATATTAGATGATGGCAAGGTTGAAAGATGTGTTTTTGTTAAAGATGTTGCAGAAAATATTGCCAGCAAGCTCATTTATCATATTGATTTTTACGAAGTAGATAAGCGTGTTGAGCTTGAAAAATATATTCCTATCAAGCTTGTTGGGGCTTCTATTGGGGTTAAAGAGGGTGGAATTTTGACTGTTTTAAAAGAGCAAGTTAAGGTAAGGTCTTTGCCCTTGGATTTGCCAGAATTCATAGAGCTTGATTTAACTCCCGTTAACAAAGGAGATAGTGTTCTTCTTAAAGATCTTGTATTACCTTCTAATGTTAAGCTTGCAGAAAGTGATGATAATTTGGAAGTTGTTATTATAAAGTGATTTTATGGGTTTGTTGATACTCGGATTAGGAAACCCCGGATTAGAATTTTCTTTAACCAGACATAATGTTGGCTTTTCTCTTTTAGATAAAATTGTTTCTAAGAATGGCCTTTTTTTAAAGAGGAAAAAAAAATATGAATATTCAGAGTTAAGGGTGATTTCTAGACGGGTAATTTTGGTTAAGCCATTGACTTATATGAATTTAAGCGGATCTTTATTTCCTTCAATATTTTCAGATTTTTATATGTGCATAAAGAATCTATTAGTTGTTCTTGATAATGTTGATCTTCCTTTGGGAAAATGCAGGCTTAAAGAGCGAGGTGGTATGTCTACTCATAATGGTCTTAAGTCAATTTCAAGTGTTCTTGGAAGCTCTAATTACAGTAGACTTTATATTGGGGTTGGAAGCAATGTTATGTGCGATATAAAGAGTTTTGTTCTTTCTAGATTTTGTAAGGATGAAATAGATAGACTTGAAAAATTGTATGACTTTTTAAGCGATGAGTTAATTGATATTAGTGAGTCAAATTTTAAAGATAAAGTTCAAAAAATTAATTCTAGTAATTTTTAATGCATTTTTTAGACGATAATATACAAATTAAAATAGATAAATTTTATAAAAAAAATTCTTTAAATAAAAATCGGGTTATTGTTGCTTTTTCTGGAGGAGCTGATTCTACAACTTTATTGTTAAATTTAAAATATTATTTGAGCAATAATATCATTGCATTTTATTTTGCTCATTTTATTAGACCTGATAATGAACAAAATCAAGAAATAGAGCATGTAAAAGGGTTTTGTGATCTTTATAACATTGCTTTGCAAATTAAGAAATGTGATATAGATATAAAAAGTGAATCAGTTAGGTTGGGAGTATCTATTGAAGAGCTTGCAAGGAAATGTAGATATAATGCTTTAGAAAATGCTCTTAAAGAAAATGATGCAAATTATATTGCACTTGCTCATAACGAGAACGATCAAATTGAAACAATAATTATGAGATTTTTTCAAGGATCTTTTTTGGATGGTCTTGTAGGTATTCCTAGTGTCAATAAAAATATTATAAGACCTTTACTAGAGGTTTCAAGGCCAGAAATTGAGAATTTTTTATCTTTGAATAATATCAGGGTTTTTATTGATAGTACAAATTCTCAAAATTTATACCTAAGAAATAAAGTTAGAAATAATTTACTACCTTCTATAGAAAAGATTTTTAAAGGGTATGAAAAATGTCTTAAAAGAATATCTGAATTTTCAAAGGAATTTGTGAATTATTTTGAAAAAGATGAATTTTTCCCTGTTGAGAAAGGTAAATACTATTATTCTTTTGATTTGAAAGCTTTTTTAGATTTTCCCAAGTATTTAGTGTTTAGATTGATTTTTAAAATTTTAAATTCAGAAGGAATTGTAGCTAAAATTTCTTATAAAGCTCTTAATGAATTATTTAAAATAGAGATTGATAGAAAGAAAAACAATGTTTTGTTGAAAACCAATGATTTTTTTTTAGAAAAAAGGCATAATAAAATTAATTTAATCTTTAAAAGGGATGAAAAATTTTACAAACCTTTTGATTTTATTTTAGAAGTTGGCAAATGGCATAGTTTATCTTTAGGTAAGATTTTGCTAAAATGTTTAGAGTGCAATGCAGCTTCTGTATCAAGATTAAAATGTTGTTCTTATGAGTTTAGATATAAATTTTTTAAGGATAAGTTGAAAGCAAAAAAATTTTTTTCTAAGTTTATAAGGTGTAATCCGATTTATTTAATGTTATTAGCACTAGATAACAGGTTAATTGGAATTATTGATTTAAATACTTTAAACTTAGTATGGAGTGAAAAAAGCATTCTTAAAAAAATTAGTATATCTTTGATTGGAGGGCTTTTAAAGGAATGAATGGCAATAATA
The DNA here is from genome assembly GCF_014202295.1 of Borreliella afzelii. Classification (NCBI taxonomy): domain Bacteria; kingdom Pseudomonadati; phylum Spirochaetota; class Spirochaetia; order Spirochaetales; family Borreliaceae; genus Borreliella; species Borreliella afzelii. Next base: position 78,173 of record NZ_JACHGM010000001.1, on the reverse strand, counting down.
ATATGAATAATAATGGAAAATCTAATAACAAAAAGAAAAATAAAAATTGGATTTTAGGGCTTGTTGTTATTTTTTTAATTTCAGCGATATTTATGTCATATTTCATAAGGGGAGGGGAAAGCTATAAAAATGTTCCTTATAGCACTTTTCAGAGTTATTTGGACAATGGACTAGTTGAGTCTGTAGTAATAATTGATAAAAATTTGATTCAATTTGTTGTCAAAGGTTCTAACTTTGCAAAATCCTATTTTTCTACCAGTATTCCTTATCTTGATATAAATCTGCTTTCAGAGCTAAAAAGTAAAAAAGTTGAGCTTAGCTCAGGAAAAAGCCAAGCTTCTTTGATTGGGGTTTTATTACAAACTTTGCCGTGGATTTTATTTTTTATTTTCTTTTTCTTTATATTTCGTCAAACTCAAGGTGGTGGTGGAAAAGTTTTTACATTTGGGAAAAGTAATGCTCAAAAGTATGAAGCTGGAAAGAATAAAATCACATTTAAAGATGTAGCCGGTCAAGAAGAGGTTAAGCAAGAGCTTCGTGAAGTTGTTGAATTTCTTAAAAATCCAAAAAAATTTGAAAAAATAGGTGCAAAAATTCCTAAAGGAGTGCTTTTGGTTGGCTCTCCGGGTACTGGTAAAACTTTGCTTGCCAAAGCCGTTGCTGGTGAGGCTGGAGTTAGTTTTTTTCACATGTCAGGTTCAGATTTTGTTGAAATGTTTGTTGGAGTTGGTGCAAGTCGTGTTAGAGATTTATTTGATAATGCTAGAAAAAATTCCCCATGCATCATTTTTATTGATGAGCTTGATGCTGTTGGTCGAAGTCGTGGTGCAGGGCTTGGTGGTGGGCATGATGAAAGAGAACAAACCCTTAATCAACTATTGGTCGAAATGGATGGATTTGGAACGCATACTAATGTAATCGTTATGGCTGCTACAAATCGTCCAGATGTTCTTGACTCTGCTTTGCTTAGGCCAGGGCGATTTGATAGACAAGTAACAGTTTCTTTGCCTGATATTAAGGAAAGAGAAGCAATATTAAATATTCATTCTTCAAAAACAAAGCTTTCAAAAGATATTAATTTACAGGTAATAGCAAGAGCCACTCCTGGAGCTAGTGGTGCTGATCTTGCAAATTTAATTAATGAAGGAGCTTTAATAGCTGCAAGGAATAATCAAGATGAAATTTTAATGAAAGATATGGAAGAGGCTAGAGATAAAATATTGATGGGAGTTGCAAAAAAATCTATGACTATCACTGACAGACAAAAGCTTGAGACGGCTTATCACGAGGCAGGTCATGCTTTGCTTCATTATTATCTTGAACACGCTGATCCATTACATAAGGTTACCATTATTCCAAGAGGCAGAGCGCTTGGTGTTGCATTTTCGCTTCCAAGGGAAGATAGACTTTCGATCAATAAGCACCAAATTCTTGATAAAATAAAGATATGTTACGGTGGTTATGCTAGCGAGCAAATAAATTTAGGCGTTACAACAGCAGGTGTTCAAAATGATTTAATGCAAGCTACTAGTTTAGCTAAAAAAATGGTTACGGAGTGGGGAATGGGCGAAGAAGTTGGGCCAATATTTTTAGTAGATGATGAAGCACCCATTTTTCTTCCAAAAGAGTTTTCAAAGTCTAAGGCTTATTCTGAGAACACTGCTGATAAAGTTGACAGAGAGGTAAAAAGAATACTTGAGGAATGTTTAAAAGAGGCATCAGATATTCTTGTAGAGCATAAGGATCAGCTTGTTAAGCTTGCAAAAGAACTTGTTTTAAAGGAGACTTTGACAGACAAAGAAGTAAGGGAGCTTTTGGGTTTTGAAGCTAGTAAAGATGAATACGATTTATTTGCAGTAGAATCTACTGCAAAGGAAGTAAAGGGGGAAGATACAAAAGGTTAAGGCAAGTGCTTATGTTTCATTTAAAGATGGGTTTGATTCTTTTTATTTCTATAAACCTAAATGCAGTTTTAGTCAAAGAAGATGAAGATATTTCAAATATTCTTTTCAATGAGTCTAAAAATTTTTCCAATTTTCAAAAAGGAAATGATTTAATTTATGGATCTCTTGATTTCAACTTAGCTTCAGACTCTCTTTATGAGCTTGCATTAAAAGAGGATATTGCTTTAATAGATAGAATTTACTTATTAAAAGAAGCAATTAATATTAATAATTTTAAAGCAACAACTCTTAAAGAAATATACACTTGTTATTTTGCGTTGCTTTTAAGACAAAATCAAAATAAGAATATGTATAAAGAAATTATTACTTTGTATGGGAACTTAAATGAAGAATTGCAAATAGATAAAGATTTAATTTGTATGAGACTTGAAGCTTCTGGAAGACTTGAAAGTTTTGGAGATGATTTTAAAAAAATTTTATTCAAAGCTTTTTCCTTGTATGGTAATGATTTTTTATTTTTTAAGTGGTTTTTAAAAGAAGATGGGTTTTTTTTTAGCATTTTTAATACCATTAGATCGAAAGAAGATTTTTTCTTTACAACCGAAAATATTAATTATATATTTAGAAATTCAGATTTTAATTATGACAATTCTGTTTCTTTGTTTTCTTTTCTTAAGGATAAAATTAAAGAATATAATGGAATTCATAGCATTTATTTTTTAAAATATAAACTTTTAGATCCCGATGAAGCTTATAGTATTTTTAAAAAATTTCCTCCCGAGACAATAAATGAATATAAAATGTTTTATGATCTTTTAGAAGATCCTGATCTGAAGAGTAAATTTTTAGAAGATTATAAAAGGTTGTCAGGAATTTATTTTATTGATAATGAAAATAATGTTGCTATACTCAAAGATGGAGTTTTAGTAGGCATTTTTTCAGGAATAGTAGATTTTGGTAATAAATTTAGTTTAGCTAATAGATATTTTAATAAAGTTTATTTTAAAGACAAATCTCCAGTTTATTATGAGAATAGTTTGCTTGGTTATAAAATAAATTATTCTGTTTATCCCTACGTTGATATGATTGAGGTTCAATATCCTGATAAAAGGGATGTTTATACTTTTGCTTTACATGCTTTTAAGTACAATATTTTTAATAATTTAGGCTACAATTTTAATAGTCTTGGGATCAGAGAGTTGTTCTTAATTAACATTAAAGATTTTTTTCTACCTACCGCTTTAAATTTATTTTTTGAAAAAATTTCTGTTTTAGATATTAGATCAAGCCTGATAAGTAAAAAAAAATATTTTGGATTTGATTTAGTAGAAATTAAAAATTATGTGCTTGGAAGTTTGGTTTCAATTTATAGAAAAGTTAATGGTTCTAAAAAATTTAATTATATTGAGATTTATGAAAAAGATAAATTAAAAATAAAGAAAGCTTTGTTAGATGATGATTATTTTGAAAGTTATCATTCTCTTGAATGATAACTTTAATAGAATCCCTAATTATTAATTTTAGGTTTTTAATGTTAATGTTTTTTAGTCGTCATTTTTTATAATCGAATTTGAATTTACTTCAGGGAGGATTTTTGGGTTTTTGTTTAGACTTTGCTAATAAAGAAGATGCTAAATTAAATAACATTGTATCTATTAGCCATTTTGATTTTAAAGTCAAAATAAATTTAATCCTTGTAGTTGGGCCCATGGGAAGTGGAAAAACAGAATATGCTGCAAAAATTTATAAAGATTCGCTTGTTGTGAGAAAAAAATCTTTTAAAGTATTGGGTAATATTATTAAAGGAAATAGGAGTAGGGTTAATGTATTTTTTATTAGAAATTTTCTCGACAAGAGAAGGTTTCAGGATTTTCCAGAAAATGTAATACCATATAGAGGTGGTGGAAAAGATAGAATTGATGAGATTGGTTTTGCCAGCAGCTCTTTTGATATTGAAAAATTAATAGCTTCTAATCCTAGTTGTGGTACTTTTATTATTGATGAGGCATGTTTTTATGATGAGCGTTTAATTTTTGTTTTAAATAAAATTTCGTTAAATGAGAATATTTTATTTATATTGCCCACATTACTTTACAATTTTAGAAAAGAATCTTTTAATGATACTGCTAAACTTTTGGTAGAATATTCAGATAAGATTTATAAGCTTGGAGCTTATTGTGGGCATATTGATTGCATGGAAGAATCTTTTTTTTCGTATAGATATTATTTTTACAACAACAAAGAAATTCCAGCCCCCTATTTTGATCCTTTGCTTATTGTTGGTGGTGATGAAGAGATTGAATCTGCTATTTACCCAAATTACGCTACAAGATGTTCAATGCACCATTATCTTGTGGGCAAAGAATATTTTTTTTCTTTTTTAAAGCCATTTGCCTTGTTATATTCACAAGGAGATAAAAAATTTCTTGAAAATGAAATTGTAGCGTTAAGCACTGATGTTGAAAATTCTAATTTTGTAAATTCTTTAGATAGTGAAAGAGCGTATGAATTTAGAGATGAAATTTTAAGAAATATTCTAGAGCTGCCTTTTTTGGCGGAAAGAGCGTTAATAACTCTTTTCTCGGAATATAGCATCTTGAGTAAAGATAATTTTAAAGATCTTGTTTTTAAGTTTTCTTTAAATAAGGATTATATAAATAAAATTTTTTTTTCCAAAGAAGGCAAAGAAATTTTTTAATAATAGTTTGAACTTTTTTCAAAAAATGCTTTGGTTTCGTCAATTCGCAGTAGTTCTTTTTTAATAATGTCATAGTAGTCGAACTCTTTAAGAGAAATTTTATAATATTCGTTTTCCCAGTTTGTTATTCCATCGCTTTCTAGTTTAACAGATTGATAATTTTCAAGTTTTTTATGACATTTTAGTGCTTCATCGTAGTAGTTAATTGCTATTTTATATAATTTTTCTGCTTTTTCTAGATTGAGAATAATTCCATTTTTTTCTGGAGTTTTGAAAAAATATGAATTTCTTGTATCGAATAAATCTCCCAAATGCAAATTTTGTTTAACTAGGAGCAGATTTACATGCATTTTGAAAAGAAGTTTATATTTTGTCCACTGTTCTTTTGTTTCTATTTTAGTTAGTGAGTATTTTGGATTTCCAAATGGGTATTTTAAAGCTTTTTGAAGAAAAAATATATTTTTTTTGTAGTTTTCAGGATTTTTTTTCATTTGGGTGTTAAAGATTACATACCATTGTTCTGCATAATAAAATTTGGACGATGCATTTATCTTTGCAACTGTCACTAAAAGAAGTAAAAATAAATTTATTTGGAAAGTGGCATTTTTAAACATATAATTAATCATATGATTAATTATATTAGAATTTTATTAGATTGAAAATTTTTTCTGCGTTTTTATCTAAATTATCTTTTATTGAATTGTCAATATAAATCACATTAATTGTTTTTTCTATTTTTTTAAATGTTTTTAAATATTTAAGAGTAATTTGTTCAAAAGTTTTGTATTTTTCAAGCTCAAAAAGATCACTTTGTGTTCTATTTTTTTGGATTCTTTCATAAGCTATTTTTGGGTCTGTTTTAATAAAGAATACTTTTTCAGGTAATGGAAAATTTTTATTTAATTCATATCCCAATTTTCCTTGATAGGCAATTGATGAGAATAAATAGCGATCAGTTATTATTTTTGTGGATTTTGTGTTTAAAATTTCCAGTATTCCACCTTTTTTATATAAGTGATCGTGTCTATCTGCTGCATAAAGATATGCAAATGTTGATTCTTTTAAAGGATTTTTAAAATTCATTAATTGCTCTTTTATCATTTCTCCAATTATTCCGCTTGATGGTTCTTTTGTAAAGTAATACCTTGATTCATTCTTACAAATGGTTTTTAGTTTATTAATTATGCTTGTTTTTCCACTTCCATCAATTCCTTCTATGCAATAAAAGTTTTTTAATATTTTAATCACAAATATTTTTTCTTCCTTTCTTTTGGTGTCAATAATTAGGTTATTGATAATTATTATATAATAATAATTATCAATATATGAGTGTATGAATTTGGAGTTTTTGAAAAATAAGACATTTTTATTGTTGATTTTACCACTTTTAGTTTTTGTTTTAATAATTTTTTCCATTAATCTATTTGTTCAAGTTCAAATTTATTCTGCAAAGTTTCTTGTTGTAAAATATCTTGAATCAAAATTTGGCTTTAAGATTAAATATGATAATATTTCACCATATTTTTTATCATCCATTAAAATCGACGGTTTAGAGCTAAGCTTGGATGGAAAAGATAAAATATTAATGGATGTTGTTAGGGTAGATTTAAATCTGTTTAAATTAATTTTAGGCGATGAAAATATTATTTTAAATGTTTATGTTAAAGGGAGTAATTTGAATTTTGATATAAACGATTTTAGTTTATCCGATGATTTGAGTTCTAGCAGCGCCTATTCCGACAATGGAAATGTAATTTTAAATAAAATTTTAAATTATCTTTATAGACTAAATATTAATTTAGAAAATATCAATATTAATATTAAGCTCAATAAGCATAATAGTTGGTTGAATTTTAAAGTTAGAAATTTTTCATTGAGTACTGTAGATGAAGATTTTTTATTTAGTTCTGTAGTTGATTTTAGTGCTGTTAAAAATTTAGAAATCAATTTGCCAGCTGAAAGAGTTGATGATGGAGTTTTAGATTCAACTTTCTATTTTGAAGGAAAATTCAAAAAAGGTTTTGAGGATGGTTATATAAACTTTAGTTTTTTTGAACTTAAAACGAGTTATTTTTCTTTGCTTGAGCAAGGATTCCAAATAAATTATTCAAAAGGAAATTTAAAAATTTTTAATTTACAAAGGGAGAATTTTGATTTTAATTTAAGTTACGATAAAGCTAATGGTTTTATTCGATTGGATGCTTTATTTTTCAATGTTAATCTTTTGAATTGGATTAAGCTAAACAAAGACTTTGAAATTTATAAAGATTATTTTGATATAAGCTTAAATGGTCAGTTGGCATTTTCTTATGATTTTAAAGATAAAGATGTAAGATATGCAGGAATAATAGATTCTTCTTTAAATGCAGATACTATAGGTAAAGAAATTCAAGGTTTGCAACTTAAAATCAAAGGGAATGATAGCATTGTAAGCGTTGAAAATGCCTTTTTAAAGCTTAAAAGGGGAGTTGTAAACTATAAAGGTTATTATTCTTTAAAGGACTTGCTTCCAATAGGACGTCTTAACTTTAAATCTGCAAAAATTTTAAACTTTAATGATTTAAATGGGTATTTGGATTTTAAGAAAGATAAAAATATTTTTTCGGTTAAGTCTGATAGTTTTAGTCTTGGAAATCTTAGTTTTCAAGATTTAAGTTTAAAAACTTATTTTTTAAAGGATAAAATTTTTGTTGACTATTTGATTTATTTAGAAAATAAAAATTCTCAAATTTCTTTAAAAGGAGATCTTAATGATGAAGAATTTTCTTTCAATTTAGGCATTAAAGAGTTTCCGCTACTTTTTTTAAAAGAAGTTGTTCCTAGTTCTTATTTAATAAATTTTTTCCCCAAGACTTTATTTTCAGGTAAATATTTAAATTTAGTTTCTGATTTTAATTTAAATAAATTTGATTATCGTAAGAATAGATTAAAAAAATTCAATTTCATAGTATTTTCAAAGTTGGATAATTTTAAATTTATGTTTGATGCTAGTGGAGAAAAAAATTTTTACAAATCAAACAACTTTGATTTGCAGTACAATGATTACAATTTGCATTCTAGCTTGTTTGTTGAGCTATTTGAAAGTGGGTTTAATATTAGTACGAATTTTTCTTATTTGGATAAAAATTATCCTTTAAATTTTAATGTTAATTTTAAAAATAAGTTTATTGTTGCTGAATCTCCTCTTGGCATAAAATTAGATTTCAATTATTTTGATTCTAAAATAATTTATACCCTTAATGTTAATGGTTTTAAGGTTTACAATAAAACCTCTGATCTTTTGATAAATATAAATTTTCATGGGAACTATTTAGAGCTTAATAATGATTTGAAATTTAGAATAGATAAGTTTAATATAATAAAAGCTTCTAAAATACCCGCTTATAATTTTAATTTTGGGTTTAAGGGCTTATATGAATATGATAAATTGTACATTTCTGATGTTAAATTTATAAACAAGCTTTCAAATTTGCAAGGATATGGACAATTCAATTTAAAAGATAATTTTAATGGTAGTTTAAATTTATTTTCTAGTTTAAATTCAGAACGATATTTTTTAGGAGTTAATTCCGATGAATATGGAAGTTATTTTTTACTTAAATTTCAAGATTTAGATTTTTACAATTTTAATTCTTTATCCCTTTTAGAAGGGAAGGTTAATGGTAATTTTTTGCTAAATTTTAAAAATAATGATTTTAAAAATTATTCTTTGAGTGGATATCTTGAGGCTGATAAATTAACTTTATTGGGCATTCCTATGCAGTTTTCTCTGAATTTAGGATTATTGGACAATAGGCTTAACATATATGATATAAAAGTCAAGCGCAATAAAAAAGAGTTTCTTACTGGTAGTCTAAGATATGACTTAAGCAGCTCCATAGGCGTATCTAATATGGTTTTTAATAGCGACTTATTTTCTTATAAGTTTAATGCAAATTTTAGAAACTTTGAAAGTAGGGATGAAGAGCGATTTGGAGTTTTGAAAACCAAAACAGAGGGTGAATTTTCCTTTAGAGATATTAAATATAAAAATGAGTTTTTATCTAATCTTACGGTTGAATTTAGCAATGATTTTGAAAAATTTAATATGGCCTCAATTGATTATGACCTTATTGATGTTTTATACCATTATGGTAGTGGAGAATATAGCTTTATTTTAAAAGATTATTTACCTCTTAGTTTTAATTCATCAGGTAAAATAATTAAAAATAAAATTCTTGGAAATGTCAGAGATATTAAATTTGATTCAAAAATAATCACTAAAGATTTTTTAGATTCACATCCTTTATTTAATATTGACAATCATTTTATTCTTTATGATCTTTTTTTAAATGGTGAATTTGATATTGATGGGGATTTATATAATCCTAATATTAATGGAAGTTTAAATATTCAAAAAGGATTAATAAGTACTGAGTATTTAAGGGCTTCTAGAAAGTTTGGTGGTGATAGAACTTTAGAAATATTTGATATGCCAGTTGAAATTCAGGATAATAAAATCATTTTTAGTAATGAGTTTGCTTTGGATCGGTATTCCAAGGTTTTTGTTTCTACTAGTTTAAATTTAAATTTTTTAAGTGATACTATTATTGATTATTACAAAATAGATATTAATGTGACTGGCAGAACAGGAGTCCCTATTAAGTTTGACAAAATTGCTTTAAGCTTTACAGGTTATGCTTTAGGCAATTTTTCAATTGAAGGAAATGCCGATGAAATTATGTTTAAAGGCATTTTAAATATTTCAAATGCTTGGGTTTATTCTCTTGAAAGTTCTATTGTTAATTTATTAGTAAATCCCTTCAAGCAAGCAAAAAGAGCGCAAACAGTTGATATTAATGTTCGAGATTTTGATATTTTGACTCACCTTGAGATAAATTTTGACAGCGGTGTTACTTTTCACTGGCCAGATAGTAATATTTCGTTTTTACAAGCTACTATTTCAAGAGGGGATAAGCTTGTAATAAAATCTGATACAAAAACCGATGATTTTATTCTTAAGGGAGATTTAAATATTGCAAATGGTTTTGTTAATTATAATAATAAAAAATTTATCTTTAAAAGTGGTGCTTATATATCCTTTAATGAGAGCAGAATTAAGTTTGATCCATGGATAAAGGCAGAGGCTACAAATACAATTAAAGATAGAAATGATAAACTGCTTGTTACAATAGGTATTGATAGTCCTTTGAGTTTATGGAAAATTGAGTTTATGTCTTATCCTTCTAGGAGTGAACAGGAGATTAAATATTTGCTCTCAGGATCAACAATGGGAGGGTCTGAGGGAGGATTGCGATCGGCAGGGACTAATGCTGCTGAAATGGCAATTGGAATAGTAAGTGATATTGCTCTTGATTTTTTAATTCAACCCATTGAAGATTATATGCGTTCTGTATTAAACTTAGACTTGTTGAGTATCAAGACGGATATATTAAAGAATTCTATTAATAGTAATTTTTTTAAAATTGGGAATCCTACTTTTGTTGATGTTCTTGATAATACAAGTGTTAAGGTAGGAAAATATCTTGTCGAGGGTGTTTTTATTAGTGGAGGCTTTGGTTTTTTAAAAGAGCAAACGACTCCTTTTTCAAAGGATTTAAATTTTGTTATTAATTTGGGCATTGAGTTTGATTCTCCATTTTTTTTGGTTAATTATGAGTTTGATTACAATTTTATGAAAAAAGGTTTAGATGGAATAGGAAATAATATAGGTATTTCTTGGAAATTTAAATATTAAATTGTTAAGAGGTTAAGATGGGTTCAATTAGAGGTTTGTTTTTTATAAGTTTTTTAATGTTTTTAGGTGTTTTTAGTTTTGCTCAAGTTGAAAATTACAAAGGTAAAATAATAAAGGGTATTAATTTTGAAGGACTTAAGAATAAGAAAGAGGTGGATTTTATTAATACTTTAAAACCTTACATTGGTACGGCATATTCTAATGAAATTTTTGATAAATTACAAATTGATCTTTATGCTCTTGATTATTTTTCTGGGCTTATTAAGCCGATTTTTAAAATGGATGGCGAGGAACTGTTTATTACATTTATTGTAAAAGAAAAATCTTTGGTTAATTCTGTTGTTTTTTCTGATAGCAGTAGAGTTTTTTGGAATAGCGAACTTGTTGAGAAGGTAAATATTAAGACCAATGAGCCTTTAAATCTTGCAAGTGTTAACAAAGGTGTTGACAAGCTTGAAGAGATGTATAAAGACACGGGATATCTTGATGCTTCTGTAAATTTTGAAATCAAAGAAGAAGGAAATTTGGTTGATATTATTTTCAATATAGTAGCTGGGCCTAAATACGTTATTAAAGGTATTGATTTTGAAGGAAATTTAAGCTTTAAAAGTAGCACTTTGAGAAAATCTTTAGCATCAAGAGTAGTATCTCTTTTTTCAGATGGTAAATATTTAAAAAGTAATGTTGATAAGGACAAGCATCAACTAGAGTCTTTTTATAAAAATAATGGATATATTGATATTAAGATTATCAACAGTACTGTTGATATTAAAGATTCTCTTAAAGATTCTCAAAGGTTAGAAAAGGAAGTTTTTTTGAAATATTTTATTTCAGAAGGTAATGTTTTTAGATTTGGAAAGCTTGAAATTTTGGGTAATTCAGTTTTTAGTTTGGAAGAATTAAAAAGTTTTATTACCTTTAAGGAAGGTGATATTTTTAATAATTCTAAATTTGAGCAGGATTTTACCAAAATCAAAGAAAGTTATTTTAAAGAAGGGTATATTTTTACAGAAATTATTCCTTCACAAAAGATAAGGGGAGAGTTTGTTGATTTTTTAATTAAAATTTCAGAAAAGGATAAGGCTCATATTGAGTCTATTACTGTTTCTAAAAATAAAAATACAGCTTCGCATGTAATACTTAGAGAGATCCCACTTCAAGAAGGTGATGTTTTTAGTTTGGATAAATTTAAGATGGGTATGGTAAACTTACAGCAGCTTGGTTATTTTTCAAATGTAATCCCTGATATTGTTCCGAGCAATACGGAAGGGCTTATGAAAATAAATTTAAACATTGAGGAGCGAGCAACAAGTAATTTTGGATTTGGTATGAATTTTGGAGGCAATTCAAATTCTTCGTTTCCATTCTCAGTATTTGGGCAATGGGAGCTTTCTAACTTTTTGGGTGAAGGCTATTATTTTGCTGCAAGGCTAAATTTATCTTTTTTAGAGCAAAGTCTTAGTTTGACATTTAGAGATAATTGGTTTTTTCAGAAAAGATGGACTGTGGGTGGATTTGTAGATTTTTCACATTCTGTTAATACCGCTTATCAGGATATTAATGGGCCTATTTTTTCTGGTAAAAGAGAAGTTCCAGATCCATTTACAAGTTGGGAAGAATATCGAGATGCTAAAAGCTTTTCCGATTTTAATGCTATGAATTATTCTTTACTTAAGCTTAGTTTTGGGGGATTTACAGGATATACTTTTTCTAATTATCTTGGTAAGCAAACTCTTCTTGGTACTTTACAAACTGCTTTAAAATATGTTTTTTATGATAATGAGATTAACAGACCTTCAAATTATTATTTAAGAGATAATTATAAAACTTTTAGATTTGAAAATTCTCTTAGTTTGAGTGCGGCTTGGGATACGAGAAATTCTACCTCTTTGTCTAATAATGGATTTTTGCTTAAACAGCAGTTTGATTTTTTCGGCGGATTTTTATTTGGTCAGAGTCATTTTATTAAATCTGCTACAACCTTTGAGAGATATTTTTCTCTTTTAGGATATGAGGATGTATTTACGCCTTATTTTGATATTATTTTGACCTTAAGGAGTGTTTATTCAAATATATTGCCTCCTCTTGGTAATGGTTTTGAAATTGAAATTCAACCCCATCATCACATAGTTCTTAGTGAAAATTTTATGCAGGCTAGAGGTTGGGGGATTTTGAAAAATATTTACAGCTCCTTTGTAAATACTGTGCAAATATCTATTCCTTTGTTAAAAAATTTTTTAGTTTGGGATGTTTTTTTTATAGATTTTGCTTCCTATTCTTTAGAAGGGCAAGAAAATTCTTTATTTAGACCTTTTAGTAGTTTTGCTTTTAGCTGGGGGACTGGAATTAGAAGTCTTTTACCTCAGTTACCACTGTCTTTTGTAATAGCTTATCCTTTTTATTTTGACAATGATAAAGTTAACAGTTATTACAAATATTTTTCTGGATTTAAATTTTTCTTAGGAATTGAAATGAGATATTAATAAATGCTATGGAGAAATTTGTGTTTTTTTTGATTTTACCATTGTTTTTTTTATTGTCCTTTAATGTTTTTTCGATAGATGTTATTAAAATAGGCATTGTTGATTTTGATAGAATTGTGATTGAAGTTTTAAATCCTCAATTGAAAGCTAATCTTGATCAAATAAAAAATAGGTATCAAGAACAAATAAATGGGTTAAATTTAGAACTTAAGAATTTAAAACAGATGTATGATAAATCAATTGCTGATAATGACTTAGACAATGCAAGATCTTTTGGTAACCAATATAATTTAAAAGTTGATGAGCTAAAGAGAGTGTCTAGTTTAGCAAAGAATAATTTAGAGCAGCAAAGATTGGCCAATATTAATAGTTTAAATAATAATAGTGAATCTTTAAGTAAAATACTTCATGGTATTCAATATGTTGCAGAAATTAATGGGTTTTCTTTGATTATGAAAAAAAATAATCCATATATTCTTTACCATAACAGTACTGTTGATATAACAGATGATGTTATTAAGTATCTTTTAGAAAAGTATAATAAAAATCCTTAAGACTTTTTAAGGAGGGTGCTTTATTTTTTGCAATCTGCAATTAGATTGTAAAATTCTTTTTTTATTGTTTTTATTAATGTTTTAAAATCAATTAAATTTAAAACATTACAAAAAAAATCCACAATAAGCAGCAGTTTTTTGCTTAAGCTGCATTAAAAGTCATTAAAAAACTACAAATGAAAAATTTAAAAATATCAAAATGATTAAATATTACTGTTTTAATGAATAAAAACATAAAATTAAATCAACTCTAAAATTTTATATTTTGCCTTGCTTTAAGATTAGTCTTGCTAATAGATAGATTGTGGATAACTGCGAAAACCATTATTTTAGAGTCTTTTTTCATTTTATATTCTTTATTTTTAATTGAATTATATTTATTTTATAATATCAATTATAATTCAATATTATTTAGGAAGCGTATGGAAAAAAATGTTACTCCAATGATGAGGCAGTACTTAGATATCAAAAAAAAATATAAAGATGCTATCATTTTTTTCAGAGTAGGAAATTTTTATGAAATGTTTTTTGATGATGCAATTGAGGCAAGTAAGCTTCTTAATTTAACATTGACAAAAAGAGAAAATGTTCCAATGTGTGGAGTTCCTTACCACACTAGTAAGGAATATATAAGAAAATTAATTTTATTTGATAAAAAAGTTGCAATTTGTGAGCAAGCGGCCAATTCTACTTCTGTAGGGCCTTTAGAAAGAGAGGTTGTTGAGGTAATAACACCAGGTGTTATTGTTGATGAAGATTTTTTAAATGATGATGTTAATAACTATTTAGTTGCTATTAGTGATTATAAAAATTATTATTCGTTTTCTTATATAGATTTATCTACTTCTAGTCTTGGGATAATGTTTTATGAGAATAGTTTTTTTGAAAAACTTAAAAGGGATCTTGAGAAATATTCTCCTAAAGAGATAATAGTTTCTGAAAACTTTTATTATGAATACTCAGAGAAGCTTAATCTTAATCGGTTTTTAATTAACAGAGTGCCTGCTTGGCATCTTGATAAGGATGTTGCAATAAAAACAATAAAGGAGCATTTTAACATACTTGGATTGAGTTCTCTTGGATTTGATGAGGAAAAGCCTTATTATATTTCAATTTTTCTCATTATAAATCATATAAAAAATAATTTAAAAAATTTATTAAGCAATATTGATAAAATAGATATTAATAATGATTCTTTGTACATGTTTCTTGATGATGTAACTCAAGTAAATCTTGAACTTGTAAAAAATAATAATGATTTTTCTTCTCAATATTCATTATATTCTGTGTTAAATGATTGCAAAACCGCAATGGGAAAGAGACTTTTACGAGAATTTATTTTAAATCCGATTTTAAATATTCCTGAGATTAATACTAGGCTAGATCATGTTGAATTTTTTTGCAAAAATATTAGTTTAACTGTGACTTTAAGAGAAGCTTTTGTTAATATATGGGATGTTGAGAGAATAATATCTAGGATTCAGATGAAAAGATATATTAAAAAAGATTTTTTATTTATTGAAAAATCCCTTTCTGTATTTTTTTTGGTAAAAAAGCTATTTGACAAGCATAATTTTGATTATTGGAATTTTGATAAGTTTGAAGAGGATAGTATTTCTAAAGTTTATTTTTTGATAAATAGTGCAATTTCAAGCTCATCTGATGAGCTTATTAAAAGAGGCTATGATTTAAAGCTTGATAGTTTAAAAGATTTAAAGATTAATGCAAATAAATATATTGATGAATATCTTGAATCAGAGAGGCTGCTTAGCAAGATCAATAATCTAAAGATTAGAAAAACCAATAATAGGGGATTATTTTTTGAGGTTACAAAGAGTAATTATGCGCAAGTGCCACCCCATTTTATGGAAAGTCAAACTTTAAATTCTTCAAAAAGATATAAAACAGAAAAACTTATTTCTCTTGAAGCGAATATTAATAATGCCGAAGACAGTGTGGTTGCTTTTGAGCAAGAAATTTTTGATGAAATAGCGTCAAATGTTGTTAAGCATAATAAAGTTCTTAAGAAGGTTGCAGAATTTTTTGCATATATCGATTTAGTTGTTAACTTTGGTTATTTGGCAAAAAAAAATGAATATAAAAGACCCATTTTAACATGTAGTAAAGAAATTTTTCTTGAAAAGTCTCGGCATCCTGTTGTTGAGCACTATGTTAAAAACACTGAGATCTTTACTGAAAATTTCGTAAAGATTAATAAAGAAAAGTATTTTTGTTTAATTACTGGTCCTAATATGGCCGGTAAATCAACTTATTTGCGTCAAGTGGCTTTGATTACTTTGATGGCGCATATAGGTTCTTTTGTGCCAGCTTCTAGGGCTGTAATAGGTATTACAGATAAAATTTTTTGCAGAATTGGAGCAAGTGATAATCTTGCTAAAGGAGAATCAACTTTTTTAGTTGAAATGAACGAAACAGCTAATATTTTAAGAAATGCAACAGAAAAGAGTTTGATAATTATGGATGAAGTTGGAAGAGGTACTAGTACAAATGATGGACTTGCTATTGCTTATTCTATTATAGAATATATTTTAGAGTATATTAAAGCTAGAAGCTTGTTTGCCACACATTTTCATGAACTATCGGCTATTAATCATAAAGCTTTTATTAATCTTTCAATGAAAATTGAAAAGCAAGGCAATGAACTTGTTTTTTTAAGAGAAGTTGAAGAAAAACCATCTCTTAATTCTTATGGGATTTATGTTGCTCGCATAGCAGGACTTCCTTTAAGGGTAGTAGATAGAGCTAATGTTATCCTGAAAAGTTTAGGAAGTCGAAAGGATAGCTCTTGTTTAGAATTTCTTCCTTGTATTTCTTCTGATACTTGTGATAGAGAGGTTTTGAAAAATGATACTGATGTTCATGTTAAATTAAATGAGTATTTAGAGTTAAAAAAATTTATTTCTAATATAGATATTAATAATATTACCCCTTTTCAATCAATTGAGCTGCTAAATCAACTTGTTTTAAAAGTTATTTCTCAATCTAGTTAGTATGAGCTATTTAAATGTTTTAAAAAGTATATTTTTGCCTTTTTGTGTTTTTTGTAGAAAAAGATATGTATCTTCTGATGCTCTTTGTGATCAATGTAAGTCACTTTTTAATTTTAAAATTAAATTTGATGAGAATTTGCTTTATTTTTTTGAATATAAAGAGCATTATAAATCTTTAATTTTGTCTTATAAAAGAGATGGTCAAAAGTCTATTGGTAGATTTTTAGCAAGTGGAATCGCTAAATATTTAAGTAATATTGATTTTGATCAAATAGTAACCGTTCCTTGTAGTTTTAAAAGAAAATTATTTTATGGGTTTGATCACATGGAATATATTGGTATTTTATTAAGCCGTTTTGGTTTTAATTATATAAATGTTTTTTCAAGAAAGTATGGAAAAAGTCAAAAGTTAATGAAAGGGAATCTTAGATTTACAAATCTTGAAAATAAAGTTAAATTAAGATCAAAGTATAAAAATTTTCAATTTAAAAAGATTGTTTTGCTTGATGATATTGTTACTACAGGAACATCTATGTGTATTTGTGAAGATCTTATTATACAATTTGGAGCCGATAAGATTATAAAGCTTTCGTTGGCCAAATCTTATAATTTGGTTTAATGTTGACATTATTTTTTCTAAGTGTTAACCTTGATTTAAGGTTTAGTTATATATTTAATAAGGTTCTTTTAAAAGAACCTTATTAATTTTAGGAATGTAGTTGATTAAATGTTTTGACAAAAATAATGAAGTTTATAATTTGATAAAAAATTTAACAGAACGTTTAAATGTTGAAATATTAGAAATTAATATCTTTAGAAATAAAAATGGTGGAAAGATCCAAATAGTTCTTTATAGCAAAAATTTTTCTTTAGGTATTGATTTGATGACTGATTTGCATAAGATGATTTTATTAATTTTGGAAGCAAATCTTAAATATAGTTTTATTTTAGAACTTTCTACACCAGGAATAGACAGAAGAATAAAAAGTGACAAAGAGTTTCAAATTTTTGAAGGTAAAAAGATTAAGTTAATGTTAGATAATGAATTTGAAGAGGGTTTTATATTAGAAGCAAAATCCAAAAGTTTTATTTTTAAAACAGATAGTAAAGAATTAAATGTTTTTTATAGCGATGTTAAGAAGGCCAGATTAGTTTAAGGAGGAAGTTTGGATGATAAAGGGCACGGGACATATGATTGTAAGTATTGCAAATGATCGCAGTATGAGTATAGAGTCTATTAGAAAAACAATTAAAGAATCGGTATTGATAGCGTATAAAAAGTATTTTGGAAGTAATGAGAATGCTTTTATTAAGTTTGATGATGATACGGGAGATTTAATAGTTTATGCAAAAAAGAAAATTGTAGAAGAGGTAAAAGATTCTTTGCTTGAAATATTAGAGAAAGATATCTCAAGGGAAAATATTGTAGAAGGCGATTATGCTTACATTGAAATTAATCCTAAAGTTTTTGATAGGCTTTCTATTCAGGTTGCAAAACAAAGAACCAAAAATGATTTGCAAGGAATTGAGGATAATGAGATTTTATCAGAATTTAAAAGCAAGTTGAATAAAGTTGTTATTGGATATGTTCAGCAAAATAGAAATGGTGATCTTTATGTTAATCTTGGTAATACAGATGGTATAATTCCTAAGAAGTATCAGTCGCCAAGAGAAGTTTATAGTCTTAATGATAAAATTAGAGTTTTAGTTTATAATGTCAAAAAAGGTAAAAATGGCATTGAGGTTATTCTTTCTAGAACCCATCCAAAGTTTATTGAAGAGCTTTTGGCACTTGAAATTCCTGAAATTGAAGAAGGTATTATTAAGATTCATAAAATAGTTCGTGATCCAGGTTACAGAATCAAAGTCGCTGTTTATTCTGAAAAAGAAGAGATTGATCCTGTTGGTCCTTGTATAGGACAAAAAGGAGTCAGAATTCAATCTATAATTAAGGAACTTGAAGGAGAAAAAATCGATATTATCCCTTATAGTAAAGACATTAAAGAATTCATAAAGGATTCTTTGACTCCTTCTAAGATAGAGCATGTTTATATTCTTGACGAGGATTTACATAAGGCTTTAGTAGTTGTTAGCGATGATCAACTTTCCCTTGCTATAGGTAAAATGGGCCAAAATGTTAGACTTGCTAATAGACTTCTTGACTGGGCTATTGATGTTAAAACCAGCAGTCAATTTGCAGAAATGAAAGCCAATTCAGAGTTTAAGCAAGAAACACTCGAAATGTTTGATAAAGTTATGCAAGATGTTGTTGAAGAGGAACAATTTGAGGAGATTAGTAAAATAAGTGATCTTAAATTGCTCGATTCTTCTGTGATTTCTAATTTATCAAAAGAGGGGCTTAATGATATTAACAATTTTTTACAAGCAGATGAGGGATTGCTTTTTAATCTTGGCGTAAGTTATGAAAAACAAGAAGAAATTAACAAAATATTAAAAGAGGGAATGATAATAATTGCTAATGACAATGGTGAGTCTATGGAAAAGGTGGAAGAAGATGAAGAGCTTCTTTGTCCTGAATGTGGTGTTGTTATTAATGAAAATATGACCTCCTGTCCGGGTTGTAAAATAGGGCTTAGTTTTGAGTTTGAGGAGGAGTAAGGTTGTCGAAAAATATTGATGATAAAAATGAAGATGGTAAAAAAATTAAGATTATTAAGTTAAGGAAGAAGGTGGTAAAAATTGTAACACATAACGATTTGAGTGGTAAAAATAATCCAAGTGGTTCTACTGATTTGCATAAGCACAACAATAAAATTGAATATTCGCACAGCAGGGACGGTAGAACTGGTGGGTATTCACAAAATAGGGACGGTAGAACTGGCGGGTATTCACAAAATAGGGACGGTAGAACTGGTGGATATTCACAAAACAGGGATGGTAGAACTGGCGGGTATTCACAAAATAGGGATGGTAGAACTGGTGGGTATTCACAAAATAGGGACGGTAGAACTGGTGGATATTCACAAAACAGGGACGGTAGAACTGGTGGGTATTCACAAAATAGGGACGGTAGAACCGGTGGATATTCACAAAATAGGGACGGTAGAACTGGTGGATATTCACAAAATAGGGACGGTAGAACCGGTGGTGGGTATTCACAAAATAGGGATAGTTTAACTTCTCAATATCAAGGTTCGACAAAAAAAACATATGTTGCCAAAAATAACACCCAAAATAAGTATACTACTTCTGTGTCTTTTAGAAGAGTTATAAAAACCAAAGTTCCTTCTATTGTTAGCAGTGCATCTTCAACAGATTCTGAGAATAGTAAAGAGTTAAATCGTAAGCTTGGTGAAAAGAAAAAACAACAACAAGAAAGTCAAAAAAGCTATAAGAGGAAAAAAGCAGAAACTGAGAGCAAAACAATTGAGCAAAAGGTTTTTGAGCAACTTCAAAAAAAGAAAAGAGAAAATTTAGCTAACCCTATTCCAAAATCAATTGATATTATGGGTAGCATTACTGTTTCTGATCTTGCAAGAAAAATGAATTTAAAATCCTCTGATTTGATTGCTAAATTAATGGCTTTGGGCGTAATGGTGACTATTAACGAAAAGATAGATTCTGATACAGCAACTATTTTAGTTGAAGAATATGGTTCAAAAGTTAATGTTGTTTCTATTTATGATGAAACGGTTATAGAAGAAGAGGTGGAGGATCAGAGTAAAAGAATTGAAAAGCCACCTGTTATTACAATAATGGGACATGTTGATCATGGTAAAACCAGACTACTTTCCGTGCTTCAAAATATAGATATAAATCAAACAGAGTCTGGCGGTATTACTCAGCATATTGGAGCTTATACTATTGTATATAATAGTCGAGAAATAACATTTTTAGATACCCCTGGCCATGAAGCTTTCACTATGATGAGAAGTCGTGGGGCCCAAGTTACAGATATTGTTGTTCTTGTTGTCTCAGCAATTGATGGTGTTATGCCTCAAACTATTGAGGCTATTAATCATGCAAAAGAAGCAAATGTTCCGATTATTGTTGCTATAAATAAGATTGATTTGCCAGATTCAAATCCTGATAAGATTAAACATCAGCTTTCAGAATATGACTTAGTACCTGAGGATTGGGGAGGAGACACTATTTTTGTGTTGATTTCTGCTCTTAAAAATATAGGAATTTCTGAACTTCTTGATATGATTCTTTTGCAGGCAGATATGATGTTATTAAAGGCAAACCCATCTAAAAGAGCTATTGGAAAAGTACTTGATGCCAAGATTGATTTGGGGCGCGGAATAGTTTGTTCTGTTATTATTGAGGATGGAACACTTTATGTGGGAGATTCTTTTGTAGGTGGAGCGTGCTATGGTAAAGTTAAGGCATTAATTAATGATAAGGGTGTTTCTGTTAAGAGCGTTGGACCTGCTAAGGCTATTAGTGTTTTAGGATTTTCTTCAATGCCTCAGGCTGGGGATCCTTTTCAAGTAACTAAAACTGAGAAAGAAGCAAAATTAATCAGCTCCAAAAGACAGGATCTTAAAAAGTATGAATCTTCTAAAAATGTAAAGAAAGTTACCATGTTAAATCTTTATGATTCAATCAAAGAAGGAACACTTAAGGAGCTTAAAATAATTTTAAAAGCAGATGTTCAAGGCTCAGTCGAGGCTTTAAAGAATTCTCTTGAAAAATTAACAAACGATGAGGTTCGAGTAAGAGTTGTGCATTCATCAGCGGGTGTAATAACTGAAACAGATATTAGCTTTGCTTCAGCAAGCGATGCTATTGTTATTGGGTTTCATGTAAGACCTACTGTAAAAGCGCAAATACTTGCAGATCAGGAAAAAGTTGAGATTAGAAAGTATAATGTTATTTATGATGCTATAAGTGATGTCAAATCAGTTCTTGAGGGGATGCTTGAACCAGATGTTGAACAGCAGTTTATTGGCTTTGCTGAAGTGCGAGCTGTAATTAATGTCCCTAAAGTTGGGGTAATAGCTGGTTGCTATGTTTCTCGGGGGCTAATAAAACGAGATGCGATTACTAATGTGATGAGAGATGGTTTACAGATTCATTCTGGTAAAATTTCATCTTTAAAGAGATTTAAAGATGATGTTAAAGAGGTTGCTGAGCAATATGAGTGTGGTATTATGATTGATAATTATGCTAACATTAAAGAAGGAGATATAATTGAAGCATTTGAGGTAAAAAAGGTAAAAAAAACTTTTAAAACTTAGTATTGCTGATTTATATGTGTTTATGTATAAGAATATAAAAAAGTTTAAACTCGAAAGTTTTATTGCTCAAGAAATTGGCAATTTAATAGTGAGTAGGGGGATTAAAGATCCCAGAATTCATTCATTTTTAACCGTGGTTAAAGTAGAATTTTCAAAAGATTTAATAAATGCTAAGGTATTTATAGGCTCGATCAAGGAAGGCGCTTCTTTGGACAATGCAGTTAAAGCTTTAAATAATGCTAAGGGATTTATTCAAAGTCAAATTATTAAGCGAATTAAAGTTAGAAGTACTCCTAAATTATTGTTTGTTAAGGACGATTCTCTTTCTAAATCATTTTATGTTAATAAGATAATTGAAGGGTTGAATACTATAAGAGAGAATTAAATTTGGAAAATGGATTCCTTTTAATTAATAAAGAACAAGGCAAAACTTCTTTTGAAACTCTTTT
Source organism: Borreliella afzelii (assembly GCF_014202295.1). Classification (NCBI taxonomy): domain Bacteria; kingdom Pseudomonadati; phylum Spirochaetota; class Spirochaetia; order Spirochaetales; family Borreliaceae; genus Borreliella; species Borreliella afzelii. Next base: position 56,133 of record NZ_JACHGM010000001.1, on the reverse strand, counting down.
TCCTATAAAAAAATATTTTAATACAAATCATGTTGGGCATGCTGGTATACTTGATAAATTTGCAAGTGGAATTTTGATTGCTCTTGTAGGAAAATATACAAAGCTTGCAAACTATTTCATGTCTTTAGATAAAGAGTATGTAGCAGAATTTAGATTTGGATTAGAAACAGATACTCTTGATCCAAATGGAAGAATAGTTAATAAAACAGATTATATTCCTAATTTAGAGGATATAGATTTAAAGCTTAAAGATTTTGTGGGAGAGATTTATCAAAGCCCCCCTAGATTTTCTTCTGTTCATATTAATGGTAGCAGAGCTTATAAACTTGCTTTGAATGGAAAGTTTTTTGAAATTAAAAAACGAAGAGTAAATGTTTATGATATTCAAAGATTAAGCTATGATTTTAGCTCTTCTTTGCTTAGTTTGAAAATAAGTTGTTCAAAAGGTACTTATATTAGGAGTATTGCAAGAGATTTGGCTTATTCTTTAAATTCTTGTGCGTATGTTAGTAGTTTAAAAAGAACTAAGGTGGGTATATTTAGATTAGAAGATTCTACATTGTGTAAAAATTTAAGCAAAGCCTCCTTAATTAGCCTGGAATCTTTAAAAAGTTTTGAAAAGGTTTGCATTGATTCTAGTAAGATAAGTCTTGTTAAAAATGGTGCTTACGTTGAAATTCAAATCAATATTAATGAATTTAAGATTTTGAAATCCAGAGAAGGGGAAATATTAGCGGTCATTAAAGGAATAGATTTGAATAAATATAAATATGTTATTATATTTTAATTTTATATTTGTTTTTTTAAGCAATTTAATAATTTATTATTAAAAATAACTTGAAAAGAGTAAATTGTTTTTGTGATTTTTAAAAAAAAATATTATAATCTATCATAGTAGTTAGTTTAAATTATAGCAAGAGGTTCGTTAGAGCTTTGCTATGATGGTATAGGAGTTGCTTTATGATAGATAAAAAGCAAAAGCAAAAAATAGTTTCTGAATTTGGAAAAAATGAAGGTGATACTGGATCTGTTGGGGTTCAAATCGCACTTATTACAGGTAGAATAAAGTATTTAACTGAACATTTAAAGATAAATAAAAAAGACCATAGTTCAAAAAGGGGCTTGTTAAAGTTGGTAGGGCAAAGACGCAGTTTATTGCAGTATTACCAGAAAAAAGATTTAGAAGCTTATAGGGCGTTGATATCTAAACTTGGTCTTAGGAAATAAAAAGAGGTTGAATTTTGAGGAAAATATTAAAGTTGAAAATAGGTAGAGACGAGTTGGTGTTTGAGACGGGATTTATGGCCAAGCAGGCTAATGGATCGGTTCTTGCAACTTATGGAGGATCTTCGGTTCTTGCGACTGTTTGTTGTTCAAATAATGTGAGAGAAGATTTAGATTTTGTCCCGCTTTCTGTTGAATATAATGAGAAATATTATGCAGCTGGTAAGATTCCAGGAGGATTTATTAAAAGAGAAGGAAAGCCAAAGGATAAAGAAATACTTGTTTCTAGGTTAATAGATAGACCAATGAGACCTCTTTTTGATAAAAGATTTGGTCGAGAAATTCAAGTAATTCCTACGACTTTGGCTACAGATCAACTCAATCCCCCTGATATTGTTGGAATGAACGCCGCTTTTACAGCAGTTTTTTTGTCAGATATTCCGTTTAATGGTCCAATTGCAGCTGTTAGAATGGTTTATTTGAATGGTAAGTTTATAGTAAATCCTTCGTTTGAAGAGATTCATAATTCTGATCTTGATATTGTTGTTGCAGGAAGTTTAAATGGAATTACAATGGTAGAAGGCGGTGCTAATGAGGTTAGTGAAGATATTTTGTTGTCAGCAATAGACAGTGCACATGAATATATTAAACAAATTTGCAATGCTCAAAAAGAATTTTTAGATATTGTAGGGGAGAAGGAAAAACTTCCTTTAGCTTTTGAAGAAAAAATATTTGAATTTAAAGAGGAGCTTAGGGATTTTATTTATGCCGATCTTAAAGAAGCTTGTTTTGTTAAAGGAAAGCTTAATAGAGATAAAGCCATAACTTTGCTGCGAAATAAATCTTATGAGCATTTTTCTTCTCTTGAGAAATTGGATGATAGTAATGAGTCTCTTTTTTATAAAGCTTTTGATGATTTTGAGAAGGAGATTGTTAGAAATTCTATTCTTAATGATAAGATTAGGACAGACGGTAGAACGCCCAATGAAATAAGAGATATTCTTGCAGAAGTTGATATTTTAAGTAGAACACATGGATCTTCACTTTTTACAAGAGGAGAGACGCAAGCTTTAGCTGTAACTACTCTTGGTACAAGCATTGATGAGCAAATAATGGATGATATCGATGGTGATAAGCGTCTTAATTTTATGCTTCATTACAATTTTCCTCCATTTTCAGTTGGTGAGACTGGTAGGCTTATGACTGGTAGGCGTGAGATTGGCCACGGCCATTTAGCTCAAAGAGCTTTAGAATCAATGATTCCGGGAAAAAACGATTTTCCGTATACTATTAGAGTAGTTTCTGAGATTTTAGAATCTAACGGATCTTCTTCAATGGCTACTGTTTGTGCTGGAAGCATGTCTTTAATGTCTGCGGGGGTTCCTGTTAAAAGGCAAGTTGCAGGAATAGCCATGGGGCTTATTAGCGAAGGGGATAAATATGTAGTTCTAAGTGATATTCTTGGGGAAGAGGATCATTTGGGTGATATGGACTTTAAAGTGGCTGGTACAGAAAATGGGATTACTGGCTTTCAAATGGATATTAAGATTGAAAATGTTACTAAGCAGTTAATGAGAGATGCTCTTGAGCAGGCAAGAGTAGGTAGGATACACATACTGTCTATTATGAATTCTGTAATTTCGAATTCAAGAGTTGGTATATCTAAATATGCTCCCAAAATTATTCAACTGCAAATTGATATTGATAAGATATCCCTTGTGATAGGATCTACTGGAAAAACTGTTAAGGCTATAACAGATGAATTTGAAGTTAAGGTTCAAATTGAGCAAAATGGAAAGATTATTCTTTTTGGTGATGATGATTTTAAAATGCAAAAGGCTAAAGAAAAAATAGAGAGTATTGTAAGAGAACCAAAAGTAGGTGAAATTTACGAAGGAATAGTTAAAAAGATTAATAGCTTTGGAGCTTTTATTGAACTTACTCCTACAAAGGAAGGATTTTTAAGTACTCGCTTGAAATCTAGAGACAGCAAGTATGGTTCTGGAAGATTTGGGCATGGTAATAGATATTCTAGATTTGGTAGTGGTGGAGACAATATAAGGGGCAATGCAGGATTAGTTCGACCTCCAAAATTAGAAGAAGGGCAGCGAATTAAAGTTAGAATAGTTGATATAGATAAATTTGGGAAAATTGATCTTGAAATTGTTAGAGATAAAGATTATTAAAATAATATGAAATTTGTTTTGAATAATTTATTTAAAGTTCGTCTTATATGTTTTGTCTTATTTTGTTCTTGTCTTACTACAAATAGTTCTATTCAAGATGAGTCTATTCAAAATCAATCCATTCAGGATTCTAATATTAGTGATCTTGTAGAGAAGAAAAAAGAAGCAGTTATTATTAGTGATAATAATATTATTAATGAGAGTAAATTCAAAAGAGACTATTTAATAGGATTAAAAGATAATGAATCCTTTTTTCTTAGTAATGCTTTTTTAAAAGAAAATAATTTTTATTTTAAAAAAGCCAGAGAAAGTTATGCTAAGAAAGATATTGGTTTGACGAACTATTATTTGAATAAAATCGTAGCTAATGAGAATCAGCATAACAGGGAATTATTAGCTAAGGCAAATTTGTTTTTTGGATATGTAAATTATGAGAATGGTTTTTACGATCTTTCTGAATATAATTTTGACCTTTTTCTAAAAGATTATAAGTATTCTCATGCTAGTTTAAGATTAGCTGAATTGAAGTATCTTATTAAAGAAAAATCAGATGCAATTTCTGCATTTAAAGAGATTAATGAATTTTCTATCTCAGGTTATGACAAAGAGATTTATAATTTTTTAAGTAATAAACTTGGGGTAAGTCATTTAAACTTAGAATCTTTGGGATTTCTTGATAATAGCGTTTTTGATGCATTTGTTTTTAATGAGAATATATTTGTAACTAATATATTGGGAGGACTTTTAAGGTATAATATTAAAAAAAATGATTGTAGAGTCTATCTTAAAGATAAAAAAAGCATTTTTTTAAATGGCATTAGGGGTTTTGCAGATTATAATGGAACAATTTATATTGGAGGGAAAAATGTCGTTTATTATATAGATAATGCCGATGGAGATTTAAAGCAAATAAGTGTTCCTAATAATGCTGATTTTAGCAATATACAAGTTTTGCTTGGTGTTAAAAATGGAATATTTGTTGGTACTTTAAATTCTGGGCTATGGTTTTATGATTTAAAAAATTGGAAAAATATACCGCTTGGATCTAATAAAATTTCTTCAATGTGTTTTGATAGTTTGAAAAATTTATTATTAGTTGGAACGGTTGACAAGGCTATTTATAGTATTAATGTTGATAATTTAGAGAAGATTGAACATTTGGATTTTTTTAGCAAAAATGATAATGAAAAAAATATTAATTTTATAAAAGGCTATAAAGATAGTTATTTTATTGGAACGTATGGTGGAGGTCTTTTTGAGCTAAATTTAAATAAAAATAGCTATAAAAAGCACGTTATTGCTAATAATATTGATGTTAATTATTTTATGGATATGGAGATTAAAGATAAAAAGTTGTTGTTTGCAACCTTTGATCATGGGTTGTTAATTTATGATTCTGAAAATGACAATTGGGATTATTTTGGACCTAATAATGGACTTCTTAATTTAAATTTAATAAAAGTTTCTAGATTTGAAAATTATGTTATACTAGGTACTCTTAATAACGGCTTGGTTTTTGTAGATGAAAATATTAAAAAACAGTTATGAGTCTTACATAATTACTGAATTTTTTAAATATTTTTTAATTACATTCTTATTTTTCTTTTTCGTATTTTTTATAAATCAAATTTTATTCTTTATGAGAATACTTCTTCAAAATTATGTTCCTTTTTTTAAAGCTTTTATTTTTATTATATATTCTCTTCCTATGGTGATTGCGCTTTCTCCTCCTTTTGCTTCTTTGATTTCAGTAATTCTTACTATTCATAAATTCAAGATTCACAATGAAATTTTAGCTTTTCGTTCAATTGGTATATCAATTTTTGATTTGCTTATTCCATTTTTTAAATTGGGAATAATTATTGTTTTTATATCTTTTATATCTAATGATATTTTACTTCCACTTGGATCTATTGGTAGGTTAAAAATTTTTAATGAAATAAAAGAAGAAGTTCCTCATTTGGTATTAAAGCCTTATTCAAGCAAACAATATGGAGATTTAATTTTTGTTTCTGGTGAGAAATCAGAAAATGGTTATAAAAATGTAACTTTTTTTGATAATACTAGACTTAAGGGATTTGATAGAATATTTATGGCAAAAAATCTTGATATTAGAAAAGAAAATTTTCAAGTTTATTTTATTTTAAATGATGTTCTATCTATTGCTTTAACAGACAGTGAGAGTGGATTTTATGATTATTTTTATGCAGATAAGATGAAATATTCAATCGATCAGGTCACATTTAGTGATAGTTTTTTGTTAAATTATGTAACTCCTTCGCAAATGAGTATGAGAGATGTTATAAAATTAATTAAAAAGCAAAACGATTTAATTGCGGATTCAAATATAAGAAATAATCTAGAAGGAGACTTTTTAAGTTTAAATTTTTCAAATCTTTATTTAAATTATTTATACAATCAGAACTATTATGTGGATGAATCTTATGTTTTTGAAAATTTAAACTATATATATAATTTAAGTTTAAATTTTAAACCTTATCAAAATAGAAGCATGAACCAAAATTTAGCTCTGTTTAATCTTGAATTTTATCAAAAAATTAGTTTGCCACTTTCAGTTTTATTTTTCATTTTTTTAGCTTTTTCAATGGGCCTGTATTCTAACAAGAAATATTCTATTATTCTTGAGCTTGTAATTTCAATTATTATTTGTGTTTTTTATTGGGTAATGTTTATTGGTGGGAAAGTTTATACTGTGCAGTATGCACCAAATCCTATTATTGTTACTATTTTACCCAATTTGATTTTAATTATTGCAGGAGCAATTCTCTTTTTGAGATTATTAAAAAAATGAAAATAGATAAGCTTTTTGTAAAAAGTATCATTCTTACTTTTTTATCCATGAACCTAATTTTCATGATTTTAATTATTCTTGGTGATTTATTTGTTAATCTTCTCAATTTTCTTGAAAAAAATATTAGCCTTAAGGATATTTTTTATATTTATTATTTGTATTTGCCAAAAGCTTTCTCAGATGGAGTTGCTTTATCTTTTCTTTTTGCTATTTCTAATCTTATTGGCAATCTCTCTATGAGAAATGAAATAATAGGTCTTTTTAGTTGTGGAGTTCCACTTACCAGGATATTAAGACCAATCATTTTGATTAGTGTATTTATTTCAGTTGTTCTTTTCTTTTTTGATAATTATCTAGTAATAGATACTGTAGCAAAAAGAGATCTTTTGATTAAGAATAGCATTGGCAATAATGGGTCTATTGATAAAACTATAATAATTAGAGATCTTGCTAGAGAAATTTATAATATTAAATCTTATGATATTGATGAGAATGCTTTTTCTAACTTAATGATTATAATCAAAGACAGTAAAGATGAGTTTCAAACAAGGTATGATATAAATAAAGCTGAATGGAAAGATAATAAATGGAAGCTTTATGGTATTAGAGAGTTTGTTAAGGTTGGTAGAAAAATTAAGGAGAATGCCTATGATGTTCTTGATGGAACAGGAATTATTAAGCTAGAGCCTGATTACATAAGAACTGTGATGTTATCGTCAAAGGCATTAAATTTTACCAAGCTTATTAATTGGATAAGTTTTCTCAAAAGTGAACATTTAAATTATTCTGATGCATTGTTTGATTTGTTAAATAGGATATTTTTTTCATTTAGATTAATGCTTCTCAGCTTTACTGTTGGGTTTATTGCTCTTGCTCTTAAGAAAAATATTTTTATACTCAGTTTATTAAATAGTATTGCTTTTGCTGTTGTTTATGTTATTTCTATTGTAATTTTTAGTTTTTTGGCGGATCTTGGCTATTTAAACATATATGTGGCAAGCTCTTTTACAACTATATTTTTTTTAATTATTAATTTTCTTGTTTATAGGATTGTTAGAAAATAATATATATATAATAATTATTTAGGATGTTTATATGTTTAGCGTAATTAAGAATGACAAACATTCTAATGCAAGAGTTGGATTTTTAAATCTTCCTCATGGCAGAGTAGATACTCCTTGTTTTATGCCAGTTGGTACTTTAGGGGCAATGAAAGGATTAAAACATACTGTTCTTGAGAAGTTAGAATGTAATTTAATGCTTGCAAATACTTATCATTTATATTTAAGACCGGGCATTAAAACTATTGAAAAATATGGTGGTCTGCATAATTTTACAACTTGGAATAAAAATTTTTTAACCGATTCGGGTGGATTTCAGGTGTTTTCTCTTTCTGGTCTGAGAAAAATTGATTTAAAAGGTGTACATTTTAAATCTCATTTAGATGGATCTCATCATTATTTTACTCCTGAGGGAGTATTTGCCATGCAAGAAACTTTTGGCAGCGATATTATTATGCCACTTGATATTTGCAGTTCTTATGGGATTGATTATAATGAAGCCAATTTATATACAAATATTACAACCAATTGGGCTCGTAGTACATTTAAGGCTTATAAAAATAAAAAAGAGGAATACAACGGGCTTTTATTTTTAATAACCCAAGGAAATTTTTTTAAAGATTTAAGGAAAAGAAGCATTAATGATATATTAGAATTAGATAGCCCGGGTATTGCCATTGGAGGCATTTCTGTTGGAGAACCAAGAGAAAAATATTTGGAAATTCTTGAATATAGTTCTTTATTGATACCAAGAGAAAAACCAAGATATGTAATGGGCATTGGTACTCCCCACTACATACTTGATGCTATATACCATGGTATTGATATTTTTGACTGTGTTAATCCTGCAAGGATTGCTAGGCATGGGTCTCTTTTGACAGATAATGGAATTATGCGAATTGGTAGGAAGGAGTACAAAGATGATACTTCCCCGGTAGAGAAAGATTGTGGCTGTACCTTATGTACAAGGTATTCAAGAGGATATTTAAGACATTTGATAAAATCGAGAGAGCTTTTTGGAATAATTTTGGCAAGTGAGCATAATATTTATTATATGTTTAGATTGATTTCAAAGATTAGAACGGCAATTTTAAATGATGATTTTTTGAACTTTAGAACTTCATATTTAAAAAAGTATGAAGAGGGAAATTTTGATGAATAAATACGTTGTTTCTACGGTTTTGGTCATGATTTCTACTTTTTTTTCACGAATAATGGGGTTTGCAAAGATAAAGATTTTCTCTTATTATTTTGGCGCAAATCTTGATGCTGATATTTTTAACTACGTTTTCAACATTCCTAATAATTTGCGCAAAATTCTTTCAGAGGGCGCAATGACTTCGGCTTTTTTACCTGAATTTACATATGAAAAAAACAAATCACACGAAAAAGCCGTTTCTTTTTTCAGAACTGTTATAACCTTTAATGTTATTTCTATTGGTTTAATTGTTTTAGTTATGATTATTTTTGCTAAGCCTATAATGTATTTTCTGTCTTATTATAGGGGAGAAAACTTAATTTTTGCAAGTTCTGTATTTAGTTATTTGGTATTATATATTTTATTAATAAGTTTATCGTCAATCTTCATATCTGTTCTAAATTCATATAAAATTTTTTTTATTCCTTCATTTTCGCCTATTATGTTTTCTTTTGGAATAATATTGAGCATATTTTTATTGTATGGTCGTTTTGGAATATATAGTGCTGTTATTGGCGTAATTTTTGGCGGTGGGTTACAATTTCTGATTCCGTTTGTAAATTGCCTTATTATTGGTTTTGCCTGGAAGCCAGCATTTTATTTTAGAGAAAAGGTATTTTTGAATTTTTTAAGCAGATGGGTTCGTATGATTTTTGGATTTTCTATTTCAATTATTACTCAACAGATTTCATTTGCATTAGCATCTACCCTTGAGATAGGAAGTGTTTCTATTTTTAGTAATGCTGTGGTTTATTATCAGCTTCCTGTGGGAATTTTTTATATTTCTATTGCAACAGTAATTTTTCCCAAAATGGCAGAATATGCTGTTTTGGGAAAAAATGTAAAATTAAACACCCTTTTAGTGGATGGAATTAAAATTTTATTGTTAATTTTTATTCCAGTGTCTTTTTTGATGTTTATTTGGTCTGATTATATTTTAAATTTGTTTCTTATGGGGGGCAAGTTTTCTATTTATGATACTCAAAAAACAGCGGGAGTTTTGAAATGTTTTCTTGTAGGCTTACTTTTTTATTCGATGTTTAGTTTTTTCCAAAAATATTATTTTTCTATTCGTGATGCAAAAACACCATTTTATTTGAGCGTTTTATTTTCTATTCTTGATATTTTACTTTCTGTTTTTGGTATTAATTATTATGGTTTGAATGCTTTAGCATTAGCCCAATCTATTTCTTTTATGATTTGTGTGATTGTTTTTTATTTTATAATATTAAAAAGTGGAGTTAAAATCAATTTAATTGAGATTTTATTTGTTCTTATAAAGTCAATTATTACACTTTTCCCTTTATATATAATTTATTTCTTTTTTGAGAAGCTTCAGTGGGATGTGGGTTTTAGTTTTAAAAATCTTTATTTTTTAATTGCGGCAGGAATTGTTAGTATTTTTATTTTGTTTATTTGTTATTCTGTTTTAGGAATAAATAAAATTTTTAGGTTTATTAGGAGGGATACTTTATGAAATATTTTAATTTTTTATTTTTTTTGCCTATTTTAAATGTATATTCTCAAAATATTAACTTTCCAGTTCTTCCTAATCCTCCTTTGTTGCCCGAAACTACAGAAAATAAGCTTGAGAAAAAAGATTCTTCTAGGAGTGAGAATTTTTCTAATGCTGGTTTAGAGAGCAAGTATGTTAACGATACAATTCTTTATGGACTTGATAGTCAAGTTACAAGCATTATAAAAGCTCTTAAAAAATCAAGTGATAGTCAATATAATTTTTCTCTTAAAAAAAGACTTGAGAAAACCTTTAATGTTGAGATTAAAAAAGAGATACTTGAATTGTTTATTTCTCTTAAGTATTCAGGGGGTATTGATACAGCAAATTATATTCTTGAAAATTATGAGAGTAAAAGATATTCAAATGCTCTACTTGGCTTGGCAATTTCATATCTTAAAGAGTTTGATGATAAAGAAAAATTAAAAAAAACTCTTATTGAGATTCTTGAAAATAAAGAGGGTAATGTGGTATCTATTGCAGCCTATTATCTAGGAGAGCTTAATTCTCTTGAATATTCTAAAAATATGATGGAAGTTTTTGAAAAATATTCTGGAAATGATGGCGCTAGAAGAGAAATACTTATTGCTCTTGGAAAAATGGCTGCTGTTGATTATCAGGATAGAATTTATGAAATTTCGTTGGATAGTTACGAAAGCCCATCAATTAAGGCTGCTGCAATCGAAGCGTTGTCATATCTTGCTCCAGATAAAGTAACTACAAATGCTGATTTGTATCTTCAGAACAATAATAATAACTTAAATGTTAAATTGGCTATTATTGCTTCTTTATCTAAAGATCCTTCTTTAAAGTCCAAAGAGATTTTACAAGGATTTTTAAGAGATTCTGATGATAATATTAGATTTAAAGCCATTAATGCTATTAAAGGCCATAAGGACTCTTCAGCAAAGGATATTCTGATTTATAAGGTTAAAAGCGATCCATCTCTTAAAGTTAGGGAGGCTTCTGCTAAGGCTTTAATTGATATGGATCTTGGGGATATTGAGATGAAAAACATTATGTTTGATTTTAAGATTGACAATAGTTTTAAAATTTCAATGTTTAGCTACCTTTTGGATAAGGATTCTCTAAAAGCATTGTCAATTGCTTTAGAAATCGTTAATAAAGAAAATGTTAATAGACCCTCAAATGTTTTAAAAGGCATTGCTTCAATGTTGGCCGGTAAAAAGGGTAATTTTGATAATTTTTATTCTAAAATCATTGATAGTAAAAATGTTGATTTAATGCATTTTGCATTAAAAGGAGCTATTTATAATAAATCCTCAGCACTTTCTGACAAGCTTAAAAGAATTAAAAGTGAAACTAACTCTGAGTATATTAAAATGCTTTTAAAAGATTATTGATTATTAATAACTCTTAAAGCAGTATTAGTACAAAATTTTTAAAATTTCTTTAGCTACTTTTGATTTTTCCATTTCTGGTAGTTCTTTTATGCTTTGTTTGTTTATTATATAAATTTTGTTTAAGTTTGAGCCAAAATATTTAAGTTCATTTGCAATAATAAAGTCCAAATTTTTCTTTTTTAATTTTTCTTTAGCTTTTTGAATTAAATTCTTAGAATTTTCAGCGCAAAATCCAACAACAATTTGGTTTTTAAGTTTATTGTGTCCTATGTGTTGAATTATGTCAGGATTTTTTACTAATTTTATATATAATCTATTGGTTTTATTTTTTTTAATTTTATTATTGAAAATGTGTTTAGGTCTAAAATCAGCAACAGCTGCGGCTCCAATTATTATTTCAAATTTATTATATATTTTGAGAACTTCCTCGTACATTTCCATTGCAGTTTTTATTTTTATAATATTGACCCCTTCAGGTTCGTTTTCATTGGTTGGTCCTGTAATAATTGTAACTTGAGCTCCCAGTTTTACAGCTTCTTGTGCCAAACAAAACCCCATTTTTCCCGTTGATGTATTTGAAAAATAGCGAATTGGGTCTACTGATTCTTCAGTTCTGGAGGCTGTTATAAGTATTTTTTTATTTTTTAGGCAATCTTTTTGATTAAATTCATTTAGTATTATTTTTATAATTTTGTCTTCATTTTTAAGGCGTCCTAAAGCATTTGATGAGCAAGCCAAAAATCCTTCATCAGGCTCAATGAATTTATAATGATAAGTTTTAAGCTTTTTTATATTTTCTTTTAAAATAGGGTTTGAATACATTGCGCTATTCATTGCTATTGCAAAATAAGTGGGGGCTGTGCTTGCAGATATTATTGTAGTTAATGCATCATTAGCAATTCCTGATGCAATTTTAGATATTGTATTGTAAGTAGCAGGAATAATAAGAATTAGGTGAGCCCATTTTGCAATTTTTATATGTTCAACTTCGTTATGGTCTAAATCCCACAAATTAGTAATTATTTTGTTTTTAGAAATGGTTTCTAAAGTTAGTGGAGTAATAAATTTAGTTGCATTTTTTGTCATTACAACTTTGACATTGTATCCTAATTTAACTAAACTGGAAACTATGTAAACTGACTTGTAAGAGGCTATGCCCCCACATATACCAATTAATATATGTTTGTTTTTATTCATATAATGTATATTATATAATATTCATTGTATATGAATTTATAAATTTTGATGTCCTTTAGTCAAGGTTGTTTTTAATGAGAAATAGGGTTTTGTACGCTATATTATTGTATGTTTGTATGTTTTTTTTGTGGTTTTGTTTTGCCTATTTTATTGACACATCAGCTATTATATTTAATATTCCTTTATGGTTTTTTTGGTCAGGAATTTTGTTTCCCAGCATAATTTTTTTTTTGGTTTGTTTTTTCATTTTATTAATTAGTAAAACCTGATACATTGTTGATAATTTTTTTATTTTTAGATTTTTTTTAAAAAAAATAGAGGTAGTTTTTTGTTATTAAATAAATACTTTCTTGCAAATCGAAATATTAATTTTATTGTTATGGCTTTATTATTTTCTTCTAGCTATATTAGCGCTAGTAGTTTTATTTCTGGTCCTTCTGCTGTATATAAGTATGGGTTATCTTTTATATTATTAGCTACTATACAAATTCCTACAACGTTAATTGTTTTTGTTATTGTTGGTGAGAGATTGAATCGCGAATCAAAAAGAATTAATGCGATCAATATTATTGATTATATTAGATATAGATATGAAAGTAATTTTTTGGCGGTAATGAGTGGATGTGTATTAATTTTTTTTTCAATGTTTTTAATTGCTGCTCAATTAATAGGTGGCGCTAAGCTTATAGAAGTTTTTTGGGGCATTGATTATGTGGTGGGTCTTTTGCTTTTTGCCCTATTAGTTTTTATTTATGTATTTTTTGGAGGATTTAAGGCAGTAGCTTATGCGGATTTGATTCAAACATTTTTAATGATAGTTTCATCTGTTATTTTGTTTTCTAAGATGTTAGATTTGGGAGGAGGCATTAATAATTTATTCAAGACAGCAATGTCTAGTTTAGATAAAAACCTTTTACTTCCTTCAAATTTTGACTTAAAGCCACAATATATAATTTCTTTTTGGATATTAATAGGAATAGGGATATTAGGGCAACCTCAGGTTATTAATAATTTTATAGCATTTAAAGATGGGACCGCTATAAAATTTTCTCTTCCCATTTCTACTTTTATTATCAGTTTTTTAATTATTTTGATGCATTTAATAGGATTTTTTGCCATTATTCTTTTTCCAGATTTAAATCCAAATGATAAAGTTGTTTTAAATGTAGCTTTAAAAGTTTTAACCCCTTTTTCTTGTTTTATTTTTTTTATGGGTCTTTTATCTGCAATAATGTCTACAGTAGATTCAAATTTGCTCTTAATAACGTCTGTTTTAATAAAGTCAATATTTATTTATAAAAAAGATTTAAAAGAAGATGTAAAGGTTAGCAGAGTAATAAAGATTTCTAATATTTTTTTTATTTTAATAATACTTGTATTTTCTTTATTTCCTCCCAATTTTTTATTCTTTGTTAATATTTTTGCTTTTGGAGCTTTAGAAGTTTCATTTTTTTCTATTATTGTTTTTGGACTTTATTTGAATTTTGTAAGCAAAATAGCAGCATTTGCTTCTATGTTTTTAGGCTTGATATTTTATTTGTATATTTTATGCTTTGGTTTGAATATTTGGTTTTTTCATCCCGTTTTTCCATCATTTTTTGTTTCTATATGTGCATTTTTAATAGTTAATTTTTTTTGTAAAAAATATAGCAAAGTTTATTAGGATGGTTATTTCTTGCGTTTGGATAAGTATGTTTTTTTAGAAATTCTTGCTAACGATAATGGCAAGCGACTAGATTCAATTTTAATTAAAATTTTAAATTTGTCTAAAGCCAGGATAATAAAACATATTAGAAAGGGTGATATTAGGCTGAATGGTATAAAATCACATTTTTCATATAGAGTTTGTAAGGGTGATAAAATTTATTTATATAAATCTTTAGCCCAAGGTTTGAACTTAACTATGAATGAATGTTATAAAAGCAATATTGATTTTCAATGTATTCGAGAAAGAATAATTTATGAGGACAGTGATTTACTTGTTTTGGATAAACAGAGAGGCATTTTAGTTCATGGAGGCAGAAACTCTCTTGATTTTTTAGTGAATGCTTATCTTTTAAAGGAAGAGCTAAGATCTTTAAGCTTTAAGCCCTCGGCAGTTCATAGACTTGATAGGAATACCTCCGGTATTATTGTTTTTGCAAAAAATATAAATACTGCAAGAAAGTTAAGCACAGCATTTAGTAGTGGGTCTATAACTAAAAAATATTTTGCAATACTTTTGGGCGAGGTTAAGTCAACTGTTGTTTATAAAAATCATTTGTTTAGGAATAAAAGATTAAAAAAAACTTTTGTTTTAGATGGCAAAGATTTTATTAATGCAATTACAAAGGTTAATCCAATATTGTCTTCCAAGAGAGCTACTCTTGCTGAGATTGTTATTGAAACGGGCTTTACTCATCAAATAAGGGCTCAATGTTCGTTTAATAATCACCCTTTAATTAATGACAAGAAATATCATGATAAATTTGAGAAAAGCAATTACTTTTTACACGCTTTTTTGGTAAAATTTAATGAAGCATTCTTTAAAAAGAATGAATTTTACGCTAAGCCTAGTTTAGAATTTTTAAAGCAAGTAAAAGATATTTTTGATGTTTATGAATTTTCAGAATTTTTCAAGTAATTTTTTTTTGAAAAAAATATTAAGCAAGGTTAAAAACTTTGCAACCAGCATTAAGCATAAATTTGTTAGAGTGAAAGTGTATGCATTGGTAGGATCTGCTGGAACTGGCAAGAGCTTTAGATCGCATTTGGTAGCAGATAAATATTCAATACCTTTAATCATTGATGATGGTGTGTTAATTAAAAACATGAAAATTATTGCTGGTAGTTCTGCTAAGTTTGAAGATAATGTTTTTAGAGCAGTAAAGCGATCTGTATTTGAAGATGATGCTCATTGCAGTGAAATGCTTGAAGTTCTAGGAAGAGAAGAATTTAATAAAATATTAATATTAGGGACAAGTCTTAAAATGATAGATAAAATAATTTCAAGACTTTTGTTGCCAAATGTTTTTAAGATTATTTACATAACAGATGTCTCAACTAGGCAGGAAATAGAAAAAGCAAGGATTTCAAGGCAAATGGGAGAACATGTTGTACCAGCAGCTGCTTTTGAAATAAAGTCTGTTAGGCCTAATTTACTATTAAACCCAATTAAAGTTTTTTTTAAAAGTGGATGGTTTTTTACTAAGAAGAAAAATTATATTCGATCTGTTGTAAGGCCTCACTTTTATGAAGAAGGTGTTTTATCTATTTCTAAGAGAGCTGTAAGGCAAATTATTGAACATTGTGTTTCTGAATACGATAGAAGTTATATTGTTTATGATCTTAAAATTAAAAAAGATGGAAGTAATTACCTTTTTAAATTATTTTTAAATATTCCCCTTGGAAATAACTTGCTTAATAATACAGAAATGCTTAGAACCTATATTATTACTAACGTACTTAAGTATACAATAATCAATATATTGTCTATTGATATAGTTATACATAAATTTTATGACAAAAAAGATTATTTAGAAGAGAGCTATGAAGGTTGATTTTGACAGTTTGAATAATATTTTTTTTGTAGGAATAAAGGGGAGCGGAGTTTGTTCTCTTGCTTGTTTTTTAAATTCAAAAGGGTACTTTGTAGAAGGGGTAGATGTTTCTGATAAATTTCATACTGATAAGATTTTAAGTAACAATAAAATATCTTATTATGAAAATATTTATGAATTTTCATTAAAAGAACTTGGCAGGTCTTTTGATTTAATAGTATATTCTTCCGCTTATGATAAGTATGGTTTGCCAGCTTTGCTTGAAGCAAAAGAATTGAATATACCTATTTTATCTTATTCTGAAGTTCTTGGTGAGCTTTCTAGAAAGTACTATAGTGTAGGAATTGCGGGTTCTCACGGTAAAACTACCACTACGGCGTTTTTAGGTCTTCTTTTTAACAAATTAGGATTAAATCCTAATGTTATTGTAGGATCAAGTGTTAAAGATTTTGGAGATAATTCTGCAATAGCAGGTATTAGCAACATTTTTATTGCTGAGACTTGTGAGTATAAAAAGCATTTTTTACATTTTAGTCCTAATATGCTTATTTTAACTAATATTGATTATGAACATGTTGATTTTTTTGAAAATTATGAGGCTCTTGAGGACGCTTTTTTACAATATATTAATAATTTAAAGAAAAATGGAATATTAATAATTAATTCTGATGATAATAATTTACTTAAAATTAAAAGGCAAATCAACAGAAAAGATATAAATATTTTTAGCTTTGGATCTAAAGATTTGTCGAGCTTTCAAATAAGTAACATTGTAGTTAAGAATGAATATTTTTGTTTTTCTTTTTTAGGCTTATGCAATGTTGAACTTAGGACCGTTTTATTTCACAATGTATTAAATTTTTCGGCAGCGCTTTTGGCTTTAAATCTTTTTTTAGAAAGTAATGGGAAATCAATTTTTGATTTTGAAGAAGCAGTAAAGAAAATTGCAAAAAATTATAGTGGTATAAAAAGAAGGGTTGAAGTTGTTAAAGAGAAAAAGGGGGTGATTTACATGGACGATTATGCTCACCATCCTAGGGAAATTAGAGATACGCTTTTAGGTATTAAAGATTTTTATAAAAATAAACGTATAATTTTGGATTTTATGCCCCATACTTTTACAAGAACAAAAGAATTTTTTAATGATTTTGTTGAAGTTCTAAGTGTTGCTGATATATTAATTTTGCACAATATATATCTTTCTAATAGGGAAAATTTTAATCCAGATGAACTTTCTGTTAAATTGTTTTTAAATATTAAAAAAATAAATAAAAACACTTATTTTTTTAAAGATGTCAAGGATTCTGTTGAATTTATAAAAAGTTTATTAATATCAGGAGATTTGTTTATAACAATGGGCGCTGGAAATAATTTTATTTTACACGATTTTTTATAAGGGTATTAAAGTGAAAAGTATGACGGGATTTTTTTATTTGGAAAAGATAATTGGTAACTATATGTTTAGTGTTAATTTAAAGTCTTATAATGGAAAATTTTTAGAATTTAAACTTAGGTTACCAGAAATTTTTTCTGGTTATGATCTTGATATAAGAAATTTGATTTCAAAGTATATTAGCAGAGGTAATGTTTTTTTAAATGTAGGATATAAAGAATTGGTTCCTCGTATGAATTTTACAGTTAATCCTAATTATATTGAGGCTATTTCTAGACTTAGAGATTCTTTGGCACATACCAATCTTAACATTAAGAACGAACTAAGTTTAGGCGATTTTTTATCATTAAAGGGAGCTTTAATAATTGATGAAGATGGCGAGCATCAAGAAGAAATTTATGGGTTGTTTAAAGGTGTTTTAGAGGAAACTTTATTTCATTACAATAATGGGAGAAGTTTTGAAGGAGAAAATACTAAATCAGATATAGTATCAACTCTTGTGCTAATAGAGCGTGATCTTAAAATTATTAAGGATGCTTGTAATGATATAAATGTCAGATTATTTGCAAGCATTAAAGAAAATATCTCTAAATTAATGGATGAATTTAGAGACTTAAGTATTGCAGAAGAGGCAGCTAAAATGGCAATTCGCCTAGACATTAATGAAGAGATCATGCGCTTAGATTCTCATATAGAAACTTTTTATAAAAATCTTGAATATGAGATATGTGGCAAAGTTCTTGAATTTATTTCTCAAGAAATGCATAGAGAAATAACAACTATGAGCAATAAGGCGGTTGATCTTGATATTAAGAATTTGATTTTGAATATGAAGTTAAATTTAGAAAAAATAAAAGAGCAAATAAGGAATGTTGAATGAAAATAGCACTTTCTGGTAAGAGTGGTTGTGGCAATACCACTGTAAGTAGCATGATTGCAAAACATTACGGTCTTGAGTTTATTAATTATACTTTTCATGATATTGCAAGAGAGCGTAATATTCCTTTTTCGGAGTTTTATGAGAAAGAGATAATAGGAAGAGATGATTATTATTGGGATAGGTATCTTGATAAGAGATTGTCCGCACTTTCTAAAAAAAATAATACAGTGCTTGCTTCTCGTCTTGCTATTTGGATTTCTAAGAGCGCTGATTTAAAAATATATCTTTATGCTAAAATGGAAGTCAGAGCTGAGAGAATAATGACTAGAGAGGGGGGTATGTATTCTGATGTTTTAAGCAGTACTTTTAATAGAGATGAAAATGATAAAAAAAGATATTTGGCTATCTATAATATAGATATTGATGATTATTCTTCGGAGACCGATTTAGTGATTGATGTTACAAATATTAATTCAAATGAAGTTTTTGAATTAATTCGAGATGAAATTGATAAAAGAAATTTGAAAAATTAGCTAAACTTATTTAATATGTTTAGTTTGTAAGGAGATTAAATGACTAAAGTGCCTTTAAAAAAAATTCAAGATTTTGATGGAAATTTTTATGAACTTGTTGTTGCGACTATAATACGCACAGAGCAAATCATAGACAACATTTCTTTAGCAGAGCATGCTATTTCTGATGATAAAATATTAGGACAAGCTTTTAATGACGTTTTAACTGGTAAATTTAGCTATTCAATTGAAGGAAGATAGAATAGTTTTTATTTTTGGGCCTACAGCTGTGGGTAAAAGCAATATTTTGTTTCATTTTCCAAGAAATAAAGCGGAAATTATTAATGTTGACTCTATTCAAGTATATAAAGAGTTCAATATAGCTTCTTCAAAGCCTGGTAAAAGTTTAATGAAACATATAAAGCACCATTTAGTAGATTTTTTAGAGCCTGAAAAAGAATATACTCTTGGAATTTTTTACGAACAAGCTTTAAAAATAGTAAAAGAAATAAGACAGAAAAAAAAAATTCCTATATTTGTAGGGGGTACCGCTTTTTATTTCAAGCATTTAAAGGATGGATTTCCTTCAACACCTTTGGTTACTTCTAAAATAAGAATTTATGTAAACAATCTTTTAGATCTTAAAGGTAAATCCCATCTTTTAAAAGAATTGAAAAATGTAGACCCCATCAGATTTAATATGTTAAATAAGAATGATATTTATCGTATTAAAAGATCGCTTGAAGTTTACTACCAAACAGGAATTCCTATTAGCCAATTTCAAAAAAAACAAAATAGCGAATTTAAAAATATTTTGATTGTAGGGCTTAAAAGATCTTTTGAAGATTTGAAAACCAGAATATCAATAAGAATTAATGAAATGCTCAATAGTGGATTACTTTCCGAAATTAAAGGTTTGTTTAGCAAGGGTTACAACGAAAATACCCCGGCTTTTAAAGGGATAGGCTATAATGAGTTTTTGTTATGGAAAAGTAGACCTTGGTATAGTTTAAATGATATAATAAGTTTGATAAACAAAAATTCGGTTTTATATGCAAAAAGGCAGATGACCTTTTTTGCTAAGATGCCTGATGTTTTATGGTTTCATCCAGAGGATGATTTAGATGACATTTTGAATTTAATTTTTTAAGTTGATAAGGAGATTTAAGGAGTGCCTTGCGGAAGAAAAAGAAAATTAAAAAAAATTTCTACTCATAAAAGGAAGAAAAAAAGAAGGAAAAATAGACATAAGAAAAAAAATAAGTAATTTGTTGTATTGATCGAACTTTTTTCCGGTTATGATGTGGGGCTATTTAGAATGTTCAATTATTATATTGTTAACTATGTTTATGTCCTTACTAAAAATATAGCTTTCAGTTCCCTTGTAATTGACTAGGATCCAATTCCCTTCAATTCCATAGCGTTCTGTTTTTTCTAGTGTTTTTTCAATTTTTACGACTTCATCTTTTCTAAGTAGAATTGCATAATCATAATCCAATTCGCTGTTTTTTTTAGTGCTTTTACTAAGAAAAGCATAGTCTTTTATTATTATACCCACTTTATTGCTAAAGCCAAGAATACTACTTTTGGGCAAGTTCAATTTTTGAATGAGAGGAATTTTATTATTTCTATTGCAAGCTAAAAGAATTAAGAATATTAAATATAATGTTTTTGTATTCATAATTTCCTTGATTTTTTATATACTACTTTATAGTGTTACTATAATAATATAGTATTTTTTAGAATTTTTAAGGATTGTTAATGAAGAAATATCTTTTTTTTATTTTATTTCTCATCTCTTCTAATAATTTAATTGTTTCTTATCCACTTTCTTTTGGTGGAGGTTTTTCGTATCAATTTACTAATTATACTGACAAAACAAGCTCCACTAAATTTGCTCCAAATTTTACTAGGGCAGATCATGGGATTAATTTTAATTTATTTTTTGATGCAAATTATGTACTTTTTGAAGTATCTTACAAAGAGGCTTTTGTTACTACTCACAATGGAAGATATTTCTCGCTCGGGCTTTATGGAACATATCCAATGATTTTTAAAGAGCAGATTAGAATGCTTTTTCCATTGATTGGTTTTAAATATGCCTTTGATTTGAGTTCTAATAGGCACAATCTCTTTTTTTTAAGCATGGGGCTTGCTGCTGATCTTTTTATTCCCGATTTTGAAGGTTTATACATTAGGCCTTTGTTTATGCTTTCTATCTCCCCATTTTCTAATTATAAAAATTTTTCCGGGTTAACAACTGAGATTATGCTTGGATTTAATATTGGGTGGAGATTTTCTAATTAGGAAGTTTTATTCCTAAATGAAATGGAACAGATCTTTCCTGTCCAAAGATGTTTGCAGTAAAGTTTAATTTGTGAGGAGCATTATTTGATTTTACCACAAGAGTGCTTGAGCCCCCTCCATCTAGATTAATGGCGTTAGTCATGCCATAACTTAATGCAAAATCAATAGCTTCATTAAGAGAGGCCCCTTTGCTATTGTTGACGCCTCTTCCTTCTATTGTAGCAAGAAATAAATACTTATTATTTTTGTCAGTTCCTATTATTGTTCTTGGGTGTCTTGTTTCTTTAAAGTTTTTTTTATAAGTTCCGTTTTTGATTAAAACAAAAAATCCGCTAAATCCGTAATCGGATTCTTTTATTTCGTCTTCTTTGGGATTTAATATAATTTTATTGTGTTTTATTACAATTCCCCCATAGTTATCTATTTGTTTTGAAATCATTTTTTTATTATATATGTATAGTCCTTTTGGAAAAAACATGTTTTGTTTAACTTCGTACGGACTTGTATTAATAGCAATATCAACGTTGTTGGAAATTAAGAAATGACTTGTTGTTTGGCCTTTAAAGTAGTAATTATTTAATTTTTTGTCGTAAATAGGCTTTGATATGGTGAATTTTAAATCTTTATTTTCAATTTTTACTAGAACATAATTGCTATTTATGAAATAACCTCTAATAATTTTGTATTTGGCTTTTTTAGCGATTGATTTGGACAACATTAGTCCTGATGAAATACTTAAAACCAATATTAGCAGTGTTAATGTTTTTTTATTCATTTCTTTTTATTTTATAAGAATAAATGCTTTTAGGATAGTTTGTTAGTATGAGATTTTTAATCTTTGTTGCTAATTTTTTATTTTTAAATTTTATAAGACTAAATATTTGATAAATTATTTTAACATCTATATTTTTTTCATTATTTAAAATTTTTTTAATTTCTTCTTCATTAATAGTATCTTCATTTATTCTTAATTTTAGTGAAATGATTTCGTTTTTTATTTTTTGATTTTTAATTTTTTTTTTGTTTATTTTGTTTAAAAAATCATTGGCTTCTTTATATTTTTTTATTTTTAGATAGTATTTTGTAATTAGCAGGTAATATTGTTCTAAATCAAAATTTTTAATTTTATTTATTATTTCTAATTCTTTTGGCAAGTTGTTAGTTAAATCATAAAGCATATATAGTTTTATTAAATTTTCTGTATTTTCCTTATTATTACTTTGTAATGCAAAAGGAGTAATTACTAAAAATAATAAAGCATAACAAAAGGATAGCCAGTCCATAATTTATTATAAACTTTGTTTTGATAATAATGAAAATAATTTAAAATTATTGTTATCTGCTGCTAACGTTGGATAATATTTAATTATTATCTTTTCTATTAGAATAAGACTTTCAATGTTCGGTTTTTAAAAAAAGTAATTTAATTTTTTGTAAACTTTATTTATTAATTTTTTTATAAAATGTAGTTTTTGTATGTATTCTTCGTTTTCTATTAGGCTTTTTATGCTTTCCATAGATTCTTCTATTGCCATTATGAAATTTTGTTTGGGTTTTAGTCGAAAATTTCCAAAGCGATCTGTTTCTAATGATAAAAAAAGAGCAGTTTTTTTGGAGGGAGAGATTATAAACTGCATTGTACACTCTAGAAGATTTTTCATTTTTTCAGGTTCATCAATGTTTACATTGTTTGTTTCATATTTTTTTATACAATGCCAATTTTTTCCCATGCCTTTGACTATTTCTATAGTATCTAAAAATTTTTTATTGCTGAAAACTGTTGCATTTTTATGCATCAATTGTATTTTAATTTTTTTCAAATCCTCATTATTTTGATTATTTAATTCGTTTTTTGAAATCATTTCTTTTAGTGTTTCTAGATTAATTTGTATTACATAAATGTTGTTTTTGTACTCTGCTTTGAAAATTTTTCTTCCTATTTTGATCTCATTGATAATTTTTGTCTGCTTGGCATTTGCTATTTGTTTCTCTTTGTCAGGTATGTTTTTATGCTCAAACTCTTCATTAAGGTTAATATCATCAATCCATTCTTTTTTTAACACACCAATGGATCTTGCATACATTTTTGTAGTTTCTATAATTTCTCCTGCAACGAAATATTTCACAGAATCGGTACTAATAAGTGATCCAGGATGAATTATTACGTTTTGAGCTTTGATGGTTTTATATTTCTTTTTTGAAGTTTTAAAACAAATATAATCTCTCATCCCTCTCATTATTGATTTTAAATATCCTTCGTTGTCAAAAACACCTTTTTCTATTATTGGTATATTCAATTTGCTAACAATGTTTTCAAGTTGCATTTGTACATTTACTATCTCTTCAAGTCCTTGTAGGTCTAAATAATTTTCCTTCGTGAAAGCTTCTTTATTTGCAGCTTTTTTAAAATCTTCAAAGATATTAATAAACCCAATTAAATCTCCCATTGGATTTTTATATTTTAAATGAGCTTGTCTAGCTTCCATTTCTTCATTTTGGGGTAGTAGAAAAATTCCGCTTGTGGATAAAAATGATAGACCTATTGTGGTTTGATAGATCGCTTGTGGATAATTTATCATTGCTTCAACTAATGCTCTTGAATGTGCTGGCACTAATGGGAATAGTATCATATATTTCCCAATTTCTGTAAGTTCGTTTTTATTGTTTATGGCATCCAGAGATTTTAATATTTTGCTTGCAGTTTGAATCGAATGCTTTGATGGTTTTGATATAAAATCAAAGTGGGTAAAATCTCTGATTCCAATATCTGCCATTCTTAGTATTACCTCAGATAGGTCTGTTCTATATATTTCTTCTTTTTGATAATCTTCTCTTAGTTGATAATCTTCTCTTTTATAAAGTCTGTAGCAAGTTCCTTTTGAAAGTCTTCCTGCTCGACCGGCTCTTTGAGTTGCTGATGATTTTGAAATTGGAACTTCTTGGAGCGAATAGGTATGAGTTTTTGTTTGGAATTTATTTGTTTTAACTTTTCCGCTATCGATTACTATTTTAATATTTTCAATTGTGATGGAAGTTTCTGCAATGTTTGTTGACACTATTATTTTTCTTTTATTTTTAGGGGTAGGTACAAATATTTGCTCTTGTGCTTCTTTAGGCATTCTGCCGTATAAAGGAAAGATTATTAAATTTTTTTTTGAGTTTAATTCTTGTAATTCTTTTATAGTTTCTTTTATTTCTTTCTCTCCAGATAAGAATATAAGAATATCCCCCGCTTTTTTTTCTTTTATTACGTTTAAGACAATTTCTTTTATTTTTAATATCATTCCTTTTGATGTGTTTAAAAGAGGGGGATTGTATATTATTTGTACTGGATACGTGATAGTTTCAATACTGACAATCGGTGCATTATTGAAATATTTTGAAAATATTTTTGTGTTTATTGTAGCAGATGAAATTATTATTTTAAAATCGTCCCTTTTTCTTGAAATGTCTTTAATAAGGCCTAATATAAAATCGATATTTAAACTTCGTTCGTGTGCTTCATCTATTATGATTACGTCATATTCATAAAGCAATGTATCTTTTTTAAGCTCTTGCAGAAGAACCCCGTCAGTCATTAATTTGATTTTGGTTTTTGGACTTGTAATTTCTTCAAATCTTATTTTGTAACCAACTTCTTCTCCAACGTTTACACCAATATGCTTGGCAATATATTCTGCTATTGATATTGTAGCTATTCTTCTCGGTTGAGTTACTCCAATTTTTCCTAATTTTGCAAAACCCGCTTCATATATTATTCTTGGTAGTTGGGTAGTTTTTCCACTGCCTGTTGGACTTTCAACAATTAAAACATTATTTTTTTTTAATACTTTAATTAATTCGTCTTTGTATTTATAAATTGGGAGTTTGAAATCATTCATATTTATAATAAGCTGAACACATATTTCTCATTTATTTCGTCAAGATTAATGTTATCGGGTAAATCAATCTTCTTTCTTTTAATTTTAGCATAAAATCTATCGTTTTTTTTGTAAATATATATTTTGTTTCCAATTTTGTTTTTAGAAAATGCGATCATTTTAACGATTATACCCACTTTATTAACTCTTTCGTTGAGTAGGCTGATGGCCTTGTCTAGCGTTATGTCATATGCTTTTTCATCTTTTTTGAGCGAGCAGGCAATACTTCCGCTTTCAGTTTTAATATAGTCTCCAAAAACACCAGTCGCAGCAATGATTTGTTCGTTAGTTTTAGGATGTTTGCCGATTAGTTTTGGCAGTGAGAGCAATTTTAAAGCAAGCTCTAATGTCATGTTTTCAGGGTCAATTTTTTTAGCCGATGCTTTTTTTGCTTTTATTATTTTTAGTTTTTTAGGTTTTCCCTTTTTTGTATATTCTTGAGGAGCATAAGTGTCTTCTCCAAGTTGTACAATGCTTCCATAAATTGTATTTTTGAAGATTACATTAAGTCCTGTTAAAGGATCAATACCGAGTATATTTGGTTTTAATTCTTTTTCATTTATTATTTTTTCTATTTCATCTTTTTTGTATAAATTTTCTAATGGAGTTGTTGTAATAATTGAATAATTATGCCCTTTGAATATTAAATAAGGTCCATATTTGCCGATGTTTATTGTGTAATTAATGTTATTGTCTTTATTTTCTAGGTTTTGACTTTCAATAACAGTTCTAAATTCAGAGGAATTAATTTTAGGCTCCAGTTGCATTACTGTATCTTTTAGTCCTTTTTTTCCATTATAGAATTTACTTAGATATTTTATTTTATCTAGCTTTCCTATTGCTATTTTATCTAATTTTTCTTCCATATTAGAGGTGAAATTTAGTTCAATTAGTACTGGAAAATATTTTTCAAGAAGATTTATTACAGCGGCTCCTTTTATAGTTGGTATTAATGTGTTGTTAAGTTTGAATGCATATTCTCTTTCTAAAAGTGTCGATATAATTGTAGAATAGGTTGAAGGACGACCTATTCCTTCTTTTTCCATTTTTTGCACAAGAGATGCTTCTGTGTATCTAAATGGAGGCTTTGTTTCATGCTCACTTGTTTGCATTTTGACTATGGAAAATATATCTCCCTTTTTTATTAAGTCAAAATTTATGTTAAGATGTTCATCTTTTTCTTTAGTATGTTTAAGAAATCCATCAAAAATTATTTTTGTAAAATTTGATTTGAAAATTAAGTTTTTATACTTAAAAGTCAGTTTTATATTTTCTTTTATTGCATCTTTCATTCCAGAAATAATGGTTCTATCCCATATTATTTTATAAATTTCTTTAGCGGTTTTGCTTTCTATTTCTATGTTTTCGTTTGGAATAAACATTTCAGAAGGCCTTATTGCCTCATGTGCATTTTGAGTCATTTTTTCTTTTTTATAAATTCTATCTTTTTTCTCTATATAGTCTTTTCCATATATGTTTTTTATTATTTTTGTTATTTTGTCTTTTGCGATTTTAGCAATATTATGAGAATCTGTTCTCATATAGGTAATGTATCCGTGTTCATAAAGTTTTTGAGCGTGTTGCATAATTTGCTTTGTCCCAATTTTAAGGCGTTTATTTATTTCTTGTTGAAGTGTGGATGTAGTAAATGGCTTTGGTGGGGGTATGTTTATTTTTTTAGTTTCTATTGAAATTAATTCAATTTTTTGTCCGTTTTCTAATTCTTTTTCAAGCTCGATCATTAAATCTTGGGTTATTATTATTGATTTGGCGCTATTTTTAAGCTTTCCAGTTTCATTTGTAAAGTCTTTACCCTCTGCTATATTCTTGCCATCAATTTCTTCTAATTTTGTTTCAAGCAACAAATCTTTTTTTTCGTGTTTACATTGAAGTAAAATTGAATAATAATTTGCTTTTTTGAAATTTATCCTAGTTCTTTCTTTTTCTATTAATAATTTTAATCCAACAGATTGTACTCGCCCGGCAGAAAGCCCATAAGCTATTTTTTTCCAAAGTAGTGGAGAGATAGTATACCCGTATAGTCGGTCCAGTAATCTTCGAGCTTCGCCAGCATTAACAAGGTTCATATCGATGTTTCTAGTATTTTTTAGTGATTCAGTTATTGCAGTTTCTGTGATTTCATGGAATATCATCCGTTTATAATTTTTAATTTTTAGTACTTCTTTTAAGTGAAATGCTATAGTTTCTCCTTCTCTGTCTTGGTCGGTTGCAAGATATATCTCATTGATTGTTTTTACTAATTTTTTTAGTTTTGATACAATTGGTTTTTTATTGCTAGGAATAATGTAAATTGGATCAAATCCATTGTTATAATCTATAGAAATATTTGCCCATTCATATTTTTTATATTCTTTGGGAATTTCTTTTGCGTTGTTTGGTAAATCTACTATATGTCCAATACATGCTTCTACTAAGAACGAGTCATCAAGAAACTTTTTTATTGTTTTAGCTTTTGTTGGTGATTCAACTATTATCAATTTTTTCTTTTGCATAAATTCCTTATGTTTATATATTATAATACAATGTATAAATATAATTTAAGAATTAAAAAAAAGTGAGAGTGTTTTGTGAACAATTATAAAGTTTTGCATACTTCAGATTGGCATATTGGAAAAAAAATTGAAAATTTTTCAATACTTAAGGAGCAGAAGAATTTTTTATCTTTTCTTTTAGAATTTCTTAAAAAAGAAAAAATAGATCTTTTGCTTGTTGCTGGAGATGTTTATGATTCTAAAAGACCCGGATTTGAAGAGCAAAGATTGGTGAATAATTTTTTTTACGAACTTTCTTTTACTTCTTGTAAATGGTGTGTAGTTATTTCTGGGAATCATGACAAAAAAGATTATTTGAGTATCAATAAAAAACTTCTTTCACGGTTTAATTTTTTTTTAATAACAGAATATGATTCTGATGAGCAAATAGTTTTCTTAAAAGATAATGGGATTTTGAAGTTTATTGTTGTTTGTTTTCCTCATATAAATGAAAGGTTTATTTTAGGGCAAAATTTTGACAATATTTTTGGATTAGAAGATCAGTCTTCAAGTAAGCTATTTCTTGAAAATTTAGAAAATGCTTACAGAGAAAAGATATCAAGTTTATCTAATTTTTTAGAAAACAAGTATAAAGGAATTCCTAAAATATTAATGGCACATTCTTTTTTTAGCAGCAGTAAAAAGATTGATACCTTGGGAGGTAGTTATATTATTCCTTTTAATGTTTTTGGAAATGGTTTTTCTTATGTTGCTCTTGGACATATTCATAAATTCATGAAACTAAGGGATAATATTGTTTATTCAGGCTCTCCCATGCAATATTCATTTAATGAGACCCATGATAAATATATAAATGTTTTGCATTTTAATGACAATAAATTAATTTTGCAAAAAGCATTTCCGGTGCCGATTTTCAATAAATTAATCTTTGTTAAAGGTTCTTTGAATGAAGTTCTTGACTTTTTAAATAATGTTAGAAAAGATGAGACTTTTACTATTTATTTAAAAATTGAACTTAATGAAGCGATTGATACTAGTGCTGAGGAGACCATTTATGATTTAGCAAAGCTTAATTTTATAAATTTAGTTTCTATTTCTTATTCTTTACTTTTAAGTCAGAATTTGCAAGACGATTCTAGCGATATTGGAGAACTTGAAGTTCTTGAGATGGATGAAAAATATTTTTTTGAAAAAAAGTTGAGACGAGATTTTGAGAATGGTGTTATTAAGGATATCAAATTTAAGGAAGAAGAGCTTATTTCTCTTTTTAACGAGGTTTTAGCTAAAGGATATTTGGGCGAATATGAGGATAAATAAGCTCATATTTAAAAATATTGCTTCTTATAAAGGCGAGCATGAGTTAAATTTCGATACGCTTCTTTTAAGACAATCAGGCATTTTTTTAATTTCTGGTAATACTGGATCAGGTAAAAGTACTATTTTAGATTGCATAACTTTGGCGCTATATGCTCGTGTTTATAGACTTGGAAAAAAAATTGTAGATATTATATCAAAAGGTGAGACCAGTGCTTATGTTAAATTAACATTTACTATTGCTGGTAAGATTTATGAATCTTTTATTGAGCTTAATGTAAAAAATATAGAGACACCTAAGAGTATGTTGCTTAGTTGTTTTTTTGATGATAGGATTATTGAGGGTAGAACCGACGTTTTAGAGCATATTAAAAGTCTTTGTCGATTAGACTTTAATCAATTTTGTCAAACTGTAATTTTGCCACAAGGTAATTTTCAAGAATTTTTAACATCAACGCCTAAAGAGAAAACCGCAATAATTGATAATATTTTTAATTTGAAAAAATATGATAATTTGGAATTTTATTTAAAAAGTGACTTTGAGCGTACAAAGTTTAGTATAGATAAATTATTAAATTCGGAATCTTATGAAAAATCGATTCTTGATTATGATGAGAAGGAGTATAAATCCCTTAAGGATTATTTAGATTTAGTTGATATTGGTCGATTAGAAATTGATCTTAAAAATATTAAAAGGGCTATTTCTTTGTGTAATCAGGCAATATCGTCTAACGAGAGATATTTAGGCTTGGAAATTGAAATATCTTCTCTAGAGGATCAATTATCTTCTCAGATTGAATATCAAGATTCTTTAGAGTCGGATTATTCTTTTCAAAAAAAAATAAAAGAAAATTTGGATTTGGATCGGAAAATTTATTTGTGTTCAGATTTTTGGAATTTGAAAAATCTTGTTGCTATGCAGGGCGAATTATTTAATGATATTAGATTGCTTGATTTAGAACTTTCAAAAGTGATAGATAATTTAAAAGAAATTAAAGATTTGGACAGTAATAATTTTAATTATGTTAAGGAACTTTTTAATAAAAATTGTAATATTTTTAATTTTACATCTGTTGAGAATGATTATCAAAACTTGCTTTTAAGGAAAAATAGCCTTGAGAATGAAAAAAAAGAATTATTAAAGGCTC
The DNA here is from genome assembly GCF_014202295.1 of Borreliella afzelii. NCBI lineage: Bacteria > Pseudomonadati > Spirochaetota > Spirochaetia > Spirochaetales > Borreliaceae > Borreliella > Borreliella afzelii. Next base: position 26,049 of record NZ_JACHGM010000001.1, on the reverse strand, counting down.
AAAGTAAAAAAAATGATGAGATTAAAAGTATTTCTTCTGAGAAATCTAATTTCGATTTTGATAAGTATGTTTATTATGAGGCATTGAAATTATTTCAAACTTTTAATGATGAATTGATTTCAAAATATAGAGATAGGTTGGAATTTTTATTAAAATCTGCTGACAAAGAAGATTTTAATAAAAACAAGGAAAAAAATCTTATTAAGATTGATTTGTATAAAGAGTTGTTAAAATATCTTGATGATAAAAATTTTTCTATTGAGAGTGATAAAGAGAAATTAAAATATATTGAGGTTGAATATAAAAATTATCAGCATAAAGATAAATTGTCGGTTTGTAGTTTGAAAGAGCTTTACATTTTAAATTCAAAGCTTAATTTGATACAAAATCAAATTAATGAGCTTAAATATCAGCTATCTTGCAAACAAGAAGAAATCTCTAAGCAAGAGATTAATGCTTTGGAGTTTGAAAAGAATAATGCTGAAATTTTAAGATTGATTGGAAAAAATTTATTTGATAAATACATAAATTATTCTAAGAGAGAAAAAATTTTAGCATTTGAAAATAAATTGGAAAAGCTTGAACAATTTAAGGGTAGGGAAAAGGATTTAAAAATTGAGATTTCTTTAAAAAATCAAAATTTTGATCAAAATCTTTTAAAGATTAAAAGTTTATTATTAAAACTTAATTTGCATTTAAATTTTAGCGATTATTATTCCTTGAAAAGAGAATTTAATGTTATTTTAGCTAGGCAGAAAAGTATAGAAAATGAATGGAATACCCTTGTTTTAAATCTTAAAAATTTAGAAGATTTGAAAATTAAAACCGAAACCCAAATTAAATTTATAAAAGAATCTATTTTGACTTTAAAGGTGAAATTAAACGAAGAACAAAATAGTTTTATGAATATAGCTTCAAATTTAAAAAGTGTTTTTTCAGATTCATTTCCTTTTGAATTAGAAACTGTTTTGGAACAAATCAATAAGAATAGTCTTCATTTCTTGCAAAAATTGAGTTTGTCAATTGGCTCTAAGCTTGAATTTTTATCCAGAGATATCGAAAAGTATAAAATAAAGCTTTTAAACTTTAAAGCTCTTCAAAAAAAGATTAATAAACAAAAAATTAATTTAGATGTGCTAAGAGGAGAATTAAATCTTGCTAAAGAAAGGAAAGATAAGCTAGATATTTTAAGGAAGGTGGTTATTAGATCTTCTGGATTGAAATATTATGTTCAAACTTTTTTAATTAATGATATTTTAAGGCTGGCAAATGAGAAGTATTTAAGGTGGATTTTCCCTGATTTTGAGCTTAAAACCAACAAAGAGAGCAAGGAGTTTGATTTTTTAATTGAAGACAAAAAAGATGTTAATAAAATAAGAACGGTAAAAACTTTGTCTGGGGGAGAGAAATTTCTTGTATCTTTGGCTTTGTCTTTAGCTTTATCTGATAAAATAAGAGATAGTGAATTAAAAATAGAAGCTTTTTTTTTAGATGAAGGGTTTGGCAATCTTGATGAAGATACTTTGGCTCAAGTTATGCCCAAACTTTCTAAGTTTCAAATAATGACCGGACGACAAATTGGCATAATTTCCCATGTTTCTTATTTGAAGGAGATGATTAAAGCACAAATAGTTATAAACAAAATTTCTAAAATTTCTTATATTGCTATGGAAAATTTATGATCATTTATGTACAATTAGGCTTTGAGGATAAATATGAAACATTATTTGGCAATTGATATTGGCGGGACTAATACTAAATATTCGCTTGCAGATTCAAGCGGTGTTTTTTTTGATAAAAATGAAATAAGTACGGGGACTACTTCTGATGAACTAGTAAATACTTTAGTTAATCTTATTAATGCTTACAAAGAATCGAGTAATATAGCAGGGGTTGCAATTTGTATTCCTGGGTTTGTTGATCTTAAGGGAAATGTTATTAGAGTAAATGCTATTTCTGGCTTTGTTAATTATCCTTTAAAAGAGAGATTGGAATCTTTAACCGGAGTAAGTACAGAGATTGAAAATGATGCTAATTGTGTGGCCTTAGCAGAAAAATTCAAGGGTAATGCTATTGATTCTAATGATTTTATTGCTATAACCCTTGGCACAGGAATTGGTGCTGGAATTTTTACAAATGGCAAACTTTTAAGAGGAAGTTCTTTTATGTCCGGAGAGGTTGGATTTATGATTACTAGAGGTATTAGCAATAATATTCCTTTTAATTGTAGATGGGAGGCTATTTCTTCTGTTTCAGCTTTAAGGAAAAGAGTTGCTATGCGCTTAGAGAAGCCCTTAAAAGAAGTTTCAGGAGAATGTGTTTTTGATCTTGCTGAGAATGGAAATATTCATGCCAAGAATGAAGTTGACAGATTTTTTGAGAATTTATCATTTGGTATTTTTAATTTAACTTTTATTTTAAATCCCGAAAAGATTTTAATTGGGGGAGGAATAAGCGCAAGGTCTGATTTAATAGATAGAATATATGAAAAATTAGAAAATTTATGGTCGTTAGAAATGGCTTTTGTAAATAATAATAACATAAAAAATCTTGTAACACTTGAACCGACTAAATTTAATAATGAATCTGGTAAAATTGGAGCTTTGTATCATTATTTTACTTGTAAAAAGCAAAATAATCCCTCTTTTGATTAATAAACTTATGAATTTAGGTTTTTTGAATGTTTGAAGCTAGTTTTGCTATAAAGTTTTCAACACTAGATTTTTGAATATTAAATTCTATTTCTACTGTATTTTGATCTTTTATTGTGGCTTTTACAGGGCTTGATATTGTGAGATTGCTCATGCTTGTCAAGATAGTTGGAATTAGTTTTTTTGACAATATTTTTAATATTGATGGGTTATTTGTTTGGAGTAGGGATTTAAAAATATATTCATTTTGATTTAGTCTGTTTATAGACAGGGTTCCACTGCTAAAAGGGATTAAATTTTTACTACTTGCTATTTGGTCTGATAGCAGTAATTTTGAATCTTGAATCCAAAAAAACATTTCATTTTCTTCTATTTCCTTAATATATTTTGTTGTTAGTATATTATGTTCTTTTAAAGTTTTATCTTTTTGGTTTATTGTAATACTGGTTCTAGCTCTGTTCGGGGTAATGTATATGTTTGAATTTTTAAGTTTCCATTTTGGACTTGCAAATATATTACCTATTGATTCTGTATTTCTATTTCTATGAATTCCCCAGAAAATATCTTTTGGAAAATTGCCCATTATTAGTAGAGCAAAATCGTTATTTTCTTTTTTATAGCTAAAATATAAATCATTTATAAGCCCTAGAGCGGATTTATATTTAGGGCTTAAAGAGTTGTAAATAGATCTATTTTTAATTAAATTTACATGGGCATATAAATTTGCGTCAGGCAAAAGCTCCATTAAGTAATTTAGATTTTGTTTTGGAGGGCTATAAGGTAAGCTGGTGCATCCTACTATGAGGCACGAAATAGCAATTATTTTTGTTAATGTTTTTAAGATTATTTTTAACATTTTTCAATTCCTATTATTGTAAATATGTTGTCGTCGAGGTTTATTTTTTTTTCTAGCTTGCTTTTGTTAAATATGATATTTAAGGCCAATGTTTCAGTTTTAATATATTTTTCAAATTTATTTAGTATTTCTTGTAATGTTTCATTATTTTCTATGTATAAGTTTATTCTATCGCTCACATCAAAATTTTTTTCTTTTCTTAAATTTTGAATTTGTCTTACAAATTCTCTTGTAAGTCCTTCTAAGTATAGCTCTTTTGTGATTAGCGAGTCTATTCCTATTGTAATAGATTCTTCATTGATTACTTTTAAGTTATCTTTTTCTTCTCTTTCTAATATTATATCATTTAATGATAAGTAATACTTTGTATTACCCACTTTTATTTCATAAGATATTCCATTTATTATTTTTATTATATCTTCATTTTTTAGCTTGCTAATCTCAATAGATACTGTTTTCATATCTTTCCCAAGCTTTTTTCCAAGTTCTTTAAAGTTTGCTTTTGCTTTGTAAGTTATGAGGTCCTCTTCATTAGATTTTATTTTCATTTCTTTTGCATTTATTTCATCTAATATTATTTCTTGCATTTCTATTAGCATATTTTGTTCATTTTGATTTTTTGTGACAATATATATCGTACTAATAGGCATGCGTATTTTTATATTATGTAATGATCTGAGTGATCTTGCCATTGAAGTTATTTTTCTTGCAAGATTTATTTTCTCTTCAATTGTTTTGTTGATTAAATTTTCATTTGCTTTAGGATAATCGTTAAGGTGTATTGATTGCTTGTCTTCATCGGTTTTTAAATTTTGATAAATCTCTTCTGTTATAAATGGAATAAAGGGTGCCAGTAAAATCATTAAAGTTTTGATTGCATAATATAATGTTTCATAGGCATCATTTTTGTCTTTATCGTTTTCTGATTTCCAAAATCTTCTTCTCGATCTTCTTATATACCAATTATTCAATTTATCTATAAATTCAAGTAAAGATTCTATTGATTTTGTTAAATTATATTTGTCTATTTCGTTATTTAGTATTTTTTTTAGGCTTTCAAGTTCGCTTATGATCCATTTGTCAAGGTTATTGTTTTTAACTAAGTTGAAATTTTTTGGAGGTTGGAATTTGTCAATTATTGCATAAGTTGTGAAAAAGGAATAAGCGTTCCAAATGGGTATTATTATATTTTTAAGAACGTCTCTTACCCCATTGTCGCTATATTTTAAATCATCAGCTTTGACTACAGGGCTCATTATTAAATAAAGCCTTAAAGCATCGGCTCCGAAGGTGTTTATTACTTCCATTGGGTCTGTATAATTTTTAAAGGATTTTGACATTTTTCTTCCATCGCTTGAAAGCACAAGTCCATTTACAATGACGTTTTTGAATGCTGTGCTTTCAAAAAGAGAGACCCCTAGGATTGTAAGAGTATAAAACCATCCTCTTGTTTGATCTAGGCCTTCTGCAATAAAGTCAGCAGGAAATATATTTTTAAAATTACTTTCATTTGTGAATGGATAATGATTGCTTGCGTAAGGCATTGCTCCAGATTCAAACCAACAATCTAGAACCTCGCTTGTTCTTATGAATGTGCCGCCATCTTTGCTTGGCCAAGTTATTTTATCCACTTTGTCTTTGTGTAAGTCTTCGATTTTTTGACCAGATAGACTTTCAAGCTCTTTTTTTGATCCAACGCAAATTTTTTTCCCTGTTTTTGAGCATATCCAAATTGGAATTGGATTTCCCCAAAATCTGTTTCTGCTTATTGCCCAATCCTTTGCATTTTCTAGCCATTTCCCAAATCTTCCTTTTTTCAAATGAGCTGGCATCCAATTAATTTTTTCATTTACTTCTAAGAGTTTAGTTTTTATTTTTTCTACATTTACAAACCACGAGCTTATTGGTCTGTAAATAATTGGATAGTTTGTTCTATAACAAAATGGATATCTGTGTAGATAATTTTCTCTTTTGAATAAAAAATTGCGTAATTTTAGGTTTTCTATTATTTTTTTATCAGCATCTTTTACAAAAAGTCCTTGAAAATCTTTTACCCGATTTGTGAATTTACATTCAGCATCTAAGGGATCTATTATATCGACATTTGTGTGTTTTTTAAGTATTCTGTAGTCTTCTTCTCCAAAAGGAGCAATATGAACAATTCCTGTTCCATCATCAGTTGTAACATAATCGGCCATGTGGACTTTGAAAGCCCCTTTATCTTTTTGTTCTAAAAAGTAGTTGAAAATAGGTTCATATTCTATGCCTTCAAGCTTGCTTCCTTTAAATTTTTCTATAATAGTATAGGAATTTTCATCATCATAATAGCTATTAAGCTTTTTTGATCCAAGTATTAAAATCTCTTCTTTTTTTTTGTCAAAAATTTTAGAATATTCTATTTCTTGCCCCACTGCAATTCCAAGATTTGAGGGCAATGTCCAAGGGGTGGTTGTCCATGCTAGTAGGTATTCGTTTTTATCTTTTATTTTGAATTTTATTGTTAATGATGGGTCATTGACTTCTTTATATTCTCCAAGATTCACTTCAAAGTTTGAAAGTGGAGTTGCAAGCTTTGGAGAATAGGGGAGTACATAATAACTTTCGTAGATTAAACCTTTGTTATAAAGACTTTTAAATACCCACCATACAGATTCCATGAAGTTTATATCCATAGTTTTGTAGCCTTTTTCAAAATCCACCCATCTTCCAAGTCTCAAGATTATATTTTTCCATTCTTCTGTATATCTAAGTACTATTTTTTTGCATTCTTTGTTAAAATTTTCAATCCCATAATTTTCTATTTCGTATTTGCCAGAAATTCCCAATTTTTTTTCTACTTCGTATTCAACAGGTAGTCCGTGAGTATCCCATCCAAAATTTCTTTTAACGTATTTGCCTTGCATTGTTTGGTATCTTGGAATTATGTCTTTTATTGTGTTTGGAACAAAATGTCCAAAATGGGGAAGTCCTGTTGCAAAAGGGGGCCCGTCATAAAATGTAAATTCTTCACATCCTTCTCGTTGTTTCATTGATTTTTCAAAAATCTTGTTGTCATTCCAAAATTTTAATATTTTTTCTTCTATTTTAGGAAAATTTGCCTTGTTTTCTACTTTTTTAAACATATTAATATTATAATTCTCCTTTATTCTATTATTATTTCTTCTTTTTCTAAATAAATTGTTATTTTATTTATATTTTGATTCTCAGCTATTTTAGTGATAATATTTTCTTCTATTTTTTCCTTTATTGCAGCAATTACGCTTCTTGCTCCTGAATTTTTTTTATAGTATTTTGTGGTTATGAATTTGTTAATATCTTTTTTTATTTCTATTTCAATTCCTTTAGAGTAAAATTTTGTTTTAAGGGTATTTAAGTAGTTGCTACAAATTTCTTCTACGTTGTCTTTTGTAAGGACATTTAGGATAATTTTTTTTTGAATTCTGTCTAAAAGGGACAACTTGAATCTTTTTTCAAGATCTTGGTTTATTTCTTCTTTAAAGGTTTTTGTCTCTGCGTTTGTTTGTTGATTTTTGTTGAATCCAATATTCTTCTCTCCAAGAAGCATTCTAGATCCAACATTTGTAGTCATTATTATAATTGTGTTTTTAAATAGTATTTTGTCCTCTTTGCTATCAATAATTTCTCCGTTTTCAAGCATTCGACTTATTAAGTTTAATATAGAGTTGTGGGCATTTTCAATGTTTTCAAACAATATTAAAGTTTCAAATGAATGTTTTAATTTGTTTGTCAGAATGCCTCCATCAGAGTAACCCACGTATCCTGGATTTGTGCCAATTAATTTTGAAATAGAGTTTTCCTCTTTGTAATCTGACATATCTAGTTTTAATACTGAATTTTGATCCTTAATGATTTTTTTAGATAGTTCATCAATTAAAGTGGTTTTTCCACATCCATTTGATCCTATTAATAATATTGAAGTTAAAGGTTTAGAATCGTCATTGAGTCCAAGTTTGACTTTAATAATTTCTTTAATAAGCTCGCCTACTGCATGTTTTTGTCCGATCACTTTTTGATTGATTTTACTCTCTATTTCTTTTAATTCTGAAATTTCTTCTTTTATGTTATTTGTTGTTTTAATAGATAGTATTTCATTTATTGCTTTTTGTATATCATCTGATGTTACAACATTGTCTTTTGTAAGTTCTTCTTTTTTAATTGCACCAGCAATGTCTATTATATCTATTGCTTTATCTGGAAATCTTTTATTTATTAGATATTTAGATGAAAGCTTTACTATATTTGTAAGCGCACTTTTTTCATAAATTACTCCATGATAGTCTTCGAAATTTTTTGCAATATTTTTGATTATTTTTAGTGTATCTTTTTCATTAGGCTCTCTTACAGTAATTGTTTGGAATCTTCTGGCAAATGCTTTGTCTTTTGAAATATATTTTCGGTATTCATTATAAGTGGTTGCTCCAATAATTTGTATTTCAGCTCTAGAAAGTGATGGTTTTAATATATTTGATGCATCAAGAGCTCCTTCGGAATTTCCAGCTCCTATTAAAGTATGTATTTCGTCAATAAATATTATTGTGTTTTTATTTTTTTCAATATACTTAATTATATTATTTAAACGGTCTTCAAATTCACCTCTATATTTTGTTCCTGATACCAAGTTTGAAACTTTAAGCATTAAAATTGTTTTGTCTTGTAGTTTGCTGCTTATTTTTTTTTGTACTATGCTTGATGCAAGTCCTTCAACTATTGCTGTTTTTCCTACGCCAGGCTCACCTATTAGCATTGCGCTATTTTTGTTTCTTCTCAAGAGTATATTTGCAAGAGTTTTAATCTCTGCTTCTCTTCCAATCAAAGGATCTAATTTTTTATTTTTTGCAAGCGCTGTTAAATTTTTGACATACTTTTCAATTTCAAAGTGTTCATTTTCAAGTCGTATTTCTTCATCAAATTCTTTGTAGGTTTCAATTAATCTTATTTTATTTTTTTCCATGTATTCTAATACATTTTGATCTTTGAAGTCGAAGGTAGATTTGCTTAGTTTATACTTTTTTAGAAGTTTTTTATTTTTTAATATTTGATAAAAAATTTCTTTTGCTCCTATTAAGGGTTTGGATTTAAACTCCTTTTTAGCTTCTTTTATGAGAGCAAAAATTTCTTTATTGATTTTTGGAATAATTATTTCATTTTTTTCTATTAAAATTTTCTCTAATTTATCTATTTCAAATAGAACTTCCTGTTTAATGTTTTTTAGAGTTTTGGTATCTATAAATTTTATTTCAGATTTTTTGGGAGTGGTAATTATAGACATTAGTAGATGCCAAATTGAAACTTCTTTATTTTTATTTTTTCTTGCAATTTCTTTTGAATCTATTTCTACTAAATTTATTAAATTTTCTGTTATGTTAATATTTTTTTATCTCCATCTTTATTGCATTTATTATATCAAATATTTTATGTTTTTCCTTATACTCGAGTTTTACAGATATGTAAAATTTAATTTTTGGTTCTGTTCCAGAAGGTCTTACGGTTATTACAATTTCGTTTTCAAGTATAAATTTTATTGCGTTTGTAGGGTATTTGTATTCTTTGATTTCTGAAATTTCTTTTTTGAAGTTAATCTTTTTAAGAGCTTGATAGTCTAACTTTTCAATTATTTTAATTCCTGCGAATTGCATTTTTTGTTCTTTTCTTAGCTTTGACATTAGTGCTTCTCTTTGAATTTCTCCATTAGCTCCTTCAAAGTTTTTTTCTATATTAAATTCTTCATAATATCCGAATTCTTTATATATCTTTTCAAGGTAATCCTTAATTGTTTGGTTTTTAGCTTTTAAATCAAGCATTAAAGAACAAATCCCTTTTATAGCTGAAAATGCATCCTTATCTCTAACTTTTCTTCCTATTAGATATCCATGACTTTCTTCGCATGCAAAAGCAAATTTTTTATTTGGTTCGTTTTTTTCCATTTCATCAATTAAGCTTCCTATCCATTTAAATCCTGTATAAGTTCTAAAAATTCGAGAACCATATTTTTGGGCAATTTTTTCTAGCATTTGTGTTGTTACAAACGATGATATTACAAATGTATTTTTAGGATTCGTTTCTTTTGAGAGTATATAGTTCATTAAAATGCATGATATTTGATTGCCGTTTAAGAATATCCATTCGTTTTGATCTTTGAATGCAACCCCTATTCTGTCAGCGTCTGGATCTGTTGCAAGGGCAATGTCACAATCTTCTTTTTTTGCAAGCTCTATTACTTTAATCATTGATGTTTTTTTTTCTGGATTAGGATAGTTTATTGTTGGAAATTCAGGGTTTGGCATTATTTGGCTTTTTTCCAAAAAAAGCTGTACTTTACTATTTGTAAAGAGTTTTTTTATTATGGTTCCACCGGTGCCATGTAGCGCTGTATAGGCTACTTTTAAGTTTGTTTTTTTACTGTTATTTTCAAAATCAGGGAATTCTTTGTTTATTGTTTTTACGTACTCTTTGTCGATCTCATTATCGAGCTCTTTGATAATCTTTTTTTCAATTCCTTCTTTTATGGTAATTGTATTTATTATATTTTTTACCTTTTTAATTTCATTAGTTATTAGTGCGTCATGAGGTGGCATCATTTGAATTCCACCTTTCCAATATGCTTTATAGCCGTTATATTCTTTTGAATTATGACTTGCTGTTATCATAACGCCAACATCACAATCAAATTTTCTTATTGTATAAGATAGTTGGGGGGTGGGTCTTAAGTTTTTGTATATATATGTTTCAAAATTATTTGAGGCAAAAATTTGAGCAGCATGGTAAGCAAATTCTTTTGAAAAATATCTTGAATCATAACTTATTGCAACTTTGGGGGTTTTATTTATTTTAAGTACATAGTTACATATTCCTTGGCTTATTTTTTTTACATTATATGTGTTTATATAGCATGTTCCAGCTCCAATGACTCCCCTCATTCCAGCAGTGCCAAATTCTAGATCTTTGTAAAATCTGTTTAGAATTTCTGTCTCATTATTTGTTTTTTGAATTTTTATTGCTTCTTCTTGAAAATATATATCTTCTTCAAGAAGAATGTAATTTTTTAATTTTCTTTTGGCTTCGAGTTTTTGCATCAGCTATTCCTTTTATTTTATTTTATTTTATTAAACAAAGATTAATTAAATTATATTGATTTATAATGAATTATGTACTTGATATAGAATTTGTTATTAGATAATTTATAAGAATGTGTATTCAATTTTGGTCGTTAAATTAATGATAGATTTTTTTTTGAAATCAGAATATCTTCCCGCTGGTGATCAGCCTAAGGCAATAAAAGAGATTGAAAATTCTATTTTGCTAGGGAATAAGTATCAAACATTAAAAGGTGTTACGGGGAGTGGAAAGACTTTTACAATTGCAAATATAATTAAAAACTTAAACAGACCTGCCTTAGTTGTAAGTCATAACAAAACATTAGCAGCGCAACTTTATAGAGAGTTTAAAGACTTTTTTCCAAACAATGCTGTTGAATATTTTGTTTCTTATTATGATTATTATCAGCCAGAATCCTATGTGCCTTCAAAGGATTTATTTATTGAAAAAGAAGCTACTATTAATTCTGAGATAGAAATTAAGCGAATAAGAACGGTAACGTCTCTTGCTAAAAGACGAGATGTTATTGTTGTTGCAACTGTATCTTCAATTTATGCTCTTGGATCTCCGGATTTTTTCAAAAAATCAGCGCGAGAATTTTTTGTAGGTCAAAGAATTTCTATTAAAGAAATATCAGATATTTTTGTAGAGCTTTATTATGAGAGAACTTTGATAAATCTAGAAAGAGATAAATTTTCAATTAAGGGAGATATTATTGAAATTTGGCCAAGCAGTGAGCATGGAGAGTTTGCGTATCGAATTTGTTTTGATTTTGATGAGATTGTTAAAATATATAGGATTAGTTCATTTTCTAAAAAAAATTTAGGAGCTACGAATAGTTTTACTCTTTTTGCTAAATCTTATTTTGTAATTCCTTATCAAAACGTATTAGAAGCGATACCTAAAATATCTTATGATTTAGATCTCCAATGTCAATATTTTAAAGATAATGGCAAGCTTGTAGAAGCCGAGAGACTTAAGCAGAGGGTGGAGTATGATTTGGAAATGCTTAGAGAAACAGGATTTTGCTCTGGCATTGAAAATTATTCTAAATATTTGAGTGGAAGCACAATGGGAAGACCTTATTGTCTTTTTGATTTTTTCCCAAAAGATTACTTATTGTTTGTAGATGAATCTCATGTTACATTGCCACAATTTAGGGGGATGTATAATGGAGATTATTCTAGAAAATTGAATCTTGTTAACTTCGGATTTAGACTTCCTGCAGCGCTTGAAAATAGACCCCTTAAGTATGATGAATTTGACGCATTAATTAATCAGGTTGTGTTTGTATCTGCAACTCCAGGTTTTGAAGAGAATGAAAAGAGTAGTGTGATTGTTGATCAAATAATTCGTCCCACAGGCCTTGTTGATCCTGAAATTATTACTAGGCATTCTGATGGGCAAATGGAAGATCTTTATATCGAGATTCAAAAAAGAGTAGCTCTTAAAGAGCGGGTTTTAATTACTACTTTGACAAAAAAAATGTCTGAGGATTTGACTGAATATTTAGTAACTCTTGGTGTAAAGGCAAAATATTTACATTCAGAGCTTGACACTCTTGAAAGAGTAGAAGTTATTTCATTGCTTAGAAAATCTGAAATTGATGTTATTGTTGGTATTAACTTGCTTAGGGAAGGCTTAGATATTCCAGAAGTATCTCTTGTTGCAATATTAGATGCCGATAAAGTAGGGTTTTTAAGATCTGCTACTTCATTAATACAAACAATTGGCAGGGCTGCTAGAAATTCTAATGGACTTGTAATAATGTATTACGACAAAATAAGTGTAGCTATGCGGGAGGCAATTGAGGAGACTAATAGAAGACGTCAAATTCAGATTGATTATAATAAAAAAAATAATATTACTCCTAAGACAATTGTTAAGAAGATTCAAAATATTTTAGAAAAAGAACTAAATAACAAAAATAAAAATATTAGCTATGACTTTGAAAAAATGGTTTCAGGTGAGAAATTGTCTAAAAAAAAGCTTATTGATAAGCTTAAATTTGAACTAGAAGAAGCTGTTAATGATGAAAGATTTGAAGATGCAATTGTTTTAAGAGATAAAATAAAAGAGCTTGGTAGCAAAATTAGTGTGGCTCGCAATAAATGAAAGAGAGGTGTAATCTTTGTTAAAAAATTTGAAAAAAAAAATTATTGTCAGGGGAGCAAAAGAACACAATTTAAAAAATATTGATGTGGATATTCCAAAAGATGGTTTAGTTGTAATATCTGGCAAGAGTGGCTCTGGTAAATCTTCCTTGGCTTTTGATACTATTTTTGCAGAAGGGCAAAGAAGGTATATGGAATCCGTTTCAGCTTATGCAAGGCAGTTTTTGGGCGTAATGAAAAAACCTAATGTTGATTATATAGATGGACTTTCTCCTTCTATAGCTATTGAGCAGAGAACAATAAGTAATAATCCTCGTTCTACTGTTGGAACAATTACTGAGATTTATGATTATTATAGGCTAATATTTGCTAAAATAGGTAAAGCATACTGTCCAAATGATGGAAGATTAATAGAAGAGCAATCTTTAGATAAAATAGTTAATACTATTTTAAGTTATTCTGAAGGATCTAAGGTTATACTTTTTGCACCAATTGTAAGGGGCTCTAAAGGTTCGCATAAAAAAGTTTTAGAAAAAATATTAAATCAAGGTTTCAATAGAGTTAGAATAAATTCCAAAGATTATTTAATAGAAGATGCACTTAATTTAAATTTACATAAAAATAAAAAACATACTATTGAAATTATAGTTGATAGGATCAAGCTTAGCAATAATGTTCGAGTTAGGCTTGCAGAATCTATTGAGACTTCCCTTTCTGTTTCTAATGGATATTTACGAGTGGAAATTGAGAATGATTTAGAAAAAATAGACAAGCTTTTTACAGAGCATAATAGTTGTCCTTTGTGCGGATTTTCACTTCCTTTTATAGAGCCCAGACTTTTTTCATTTAATAGTCCATTTGGTGCTTGTAGTGAGTGTTCTGGTCTTGGCGTTACACTTGAGTTTGATTTTGAGAGTATTTGTCCTGATACCAATCTTTCTTTTAATGATGATGCTTTTATTACGTTTAAGACAAGTTCATCTTGGTCTGTAGCTATTTTCAAGGGGCTTGCCAAGCATTTTAATTTTAAATTAAATACTCCTATAAAAGACATTCCAGATAAAGTTCTTAAACAGATTTTGTACGGATCAAATGAAAAAATAAATTTCATTTACCAGTCCAAAGAAATGGAAGCAAAAGAGGTAGATGGAGGGTTTCATTATTCTAAAAAGTTTGAAGGACTTTTACCTCTTTTAAAAAGACGATATCTTACAACAGAATCAGAAAGCACTAAAATTTTTTATGAAAATTTGATGTCTAAAAAAATCTGTAATTCATGTAAAGGAAAGCGTTTAAGTGTTGGAGCTTTAACAGTGAAAATTAATGGGAGAGATATTCAAGATCTTACTAATTTGTCTGTATTTGATTCTTATATGTTTTTTGAAAACTTACAGCTTGATGCGGTGGATGAAAAAATATCTAAAGAAATTTTAAAGGAAATTAAAAGTAGGCTTAAATTTTTAATTGATGTTGGTCTTTCTTATCTGTATTTAAATAGAATATCAGGTAGTTTATCCGGGGGTGAGGCTCAGCGTATTAGGCTTGCTACTCAAATAGGGTCAGCACTTTCGGGTGTTATTTATGTTCTTGATGAGCCAAGCATTGGCCTTCATCAAAGAGATAATGAAAAATTAATCTCTACTCTTGTTAATCTTAAAAATCTTGGCAATACGGTAATTGTTGTTGAGCATGATGAGCAAACTTTGCGTACCGCAGATTATATTATTGATATGGGCCCTGGTGCTGGAATTCTTGGAGGGGAAATAGTTGCAAAGGGAACCTTAATAGATATTTTAAATAGTAAAAATAGTTTAACTGGTCAATATTTGAGTGGTGAGTTTAAAATAGATGTTCCAAGTTCTAGAAGAAAGACAGATAAGGGAGAGATTTTGCTTTTAGGTTCTAATAAAAACAATCTTAAAAATATAGACGTAAGTATTCCTTTGGGAGTTTTCACTGTAATAACAGGTGTTTCTGGTAGTGGAAAAAGTACTTTGCTTAACGAAGTGTTATATCCAGCTCTTGACAGCAGATTAAAGCTTGATAGAAAGTATTGTGATGGCTTTAAAGACATTATTGGGTATGAAAGAATCGATAAAATTATTCAAATAAATCAAAAACCAATAGGAAGAACTTCAAGGTCAAACCCAGCAACGTATGTTGGATTTTTTACAGAAATTAGGGAACTTTTTGCTAAGCTTCCGGATGCAAAGTCAAGAGGTTTTAAGGCCGGTAGATTTTCTTTTAATGTTAAAGGTGGAAGGTGTGAGAAATGTCAAGGAGATGGGTATCTTAATATTCAAATGCATTTTTTGCCAGATGTTTTTGTTCCTTGTGATTTGTGCAAGGGTAAAAAATTCAATGAAGAAACTTTAGAAGTTAGGTACAAAGGGAAAAATATACACGATGTTTTAGAGATGAGTGTGTTGGAAGCTAAAAACTTTTTTGAGAATGTTCCAAAAATTAATCATTATTTAAAATTTTTAATTGAAGTTGGACTTGAATACATTAAATTGGGGCAATCCGCAACAACTTTATCAGGGGGCGAAGCTCAGCGTATTAAGTTGGCTTTTGAATTGAGTAAAAAGAGCACAGGTAAAACCTTTTACATTATTGATGAACCAACAACCGGATTGCATTTTGATGACATAAAAAAGTTGTTAGAGGTTTTGCAGAGGTTAGTTTCTAATGGTAATACAGTTGTACTCATAGAGCATAATTTGGATGTAATTAAACAGGCAGATTATATAATAGATTTAGGTCCTGATGGTGGATTAGCAGGAGGAAATGTTGTTGTTTCTGGTATTCCCGAAGAGGTTGCAAAATGCGAGAATTCCTATACAGGAATGTTTTTAAAAAATCTTTTATAATATTGTTATTTTTTTTAACATTTTCTAATGTGATTTTTGCTCAAACTGTAAATGATGAAAATTCTAAAAAAAGAGATAAGTTAACTCTAAGTCAAAAATCTTATTTAAGAGAACTTGAGCTTTCAACTGATGAGGATTTGAAAAAATGGGCTTTACAAGAAGGCCTAAAAGAAACAGATGTTGTAAAAATACGAGAATTGCTTTTAAAAAAGTTTGGAATAGATCCCGAGCTTTTTGTTAAAGGAAAAGGACTTGCTGGATCTGGTAGATATAAAATAATAATTGAAGCTACAGACAATCTTGAAAATTTTACTTATGGACTTACTAAGGATGAAAGTATTGTTTTTGAAGGAAGAGTTAATATCTTAGTTGAAGATATTAAAGAAAATAAGAAGCATAATATTAAAGGTGACAGGATAGTCCTTAATAAGAACTCTAAAAAACTTTATTCTATTGGAAATGTCGAATATGTTCTTGATATGGATACTAATGAAAAGCTTTATTTTTATGGTAATGAATTTTTTGTTGATTTTGATTCTCAGAATTTTCTATTAAAAGATGGCATTCTCCAAAAAAAAATGCAAAAAAATCAAATAGATCATATTCTGTCTTTTGGAGGAAAAGTTTTAAAAAAGATAGACAATGATGTTACTATTTTAGAACAAGCTTTTGCAACAACTAGTAAAATTCCAGAGCCCTATTATTCGATCAAGGCTGCTAAAATATGGGTATTGCCTTCAGGAGATTTTGGGTTTTTAAATGCTATATTTTATATGGGAAGAGTTCCCGTATTCTATATTCCTTTTTTTTTCAGACCGGGAGATAGTTTATTTTTTAATCCATCTTTAGGCGTAAATCCACGCAAAGGTTTTTCTGTTTTTAACACTATTTATCTTTTTGGTAATAAATCTTCAAGCGAAGATTCTTCTTTTTTGGATTTTGATTTTAATTCTGTTTATAATTCAGGTAAAAAACCTTATATAAGAAATGGATATTTAACTTATTTTTTTGCAGAAAATTTAGCACAAAATCCTAATAAAGATTATGTTAAGTTGATTTTTGATATTTATGCCAATCTGGGATTTTATTCCGGAATTGATTTTGATTTGAGCAATACTTTGGGGCATTTTAAAACTTTAGAGGGAAATTTTGGATTAGGTTTTACCAGAAATGTTTATAGTTATGATGGAGGATATTATCCTTTTGATAATAGAACTTTAAAACAATCTCTTTTTAGTTTTTCTAATCTTAACAAAGGAGATATATTTGGGTTTGAAGTTCCTTTTAGATATTTACTTAAATTTAAAACAGAATTTCTTTTAAGTGATGCACTTTTTTCGGTTGTTTTAGAACACTATTCCGATCCATATGTTAATATTGATTTTAGAGACAGAATAGAGAGTGCTTCATTTTTTTCTCTTTTAAACTTAGGTGAAGATTCGGTTAAAGAGCAAACCAGTATTAACTCTTTTGATTGGAATTTGTCTTCTTTTTATAGCCGAACATTTAATGATGGTTCAATTTTAGATTACAAATTAAATAATTTAGGCTTAGGTTTCAAATTGTCGGGTTATGAGAACCTTTATGTTAAATCTCCTTTGGAGAAACCAAAAGAGATTAATGATCCTACAAGAAAATGGTTTTATTTGGAGAGAATTTATGCTCCATATATTGATTTAAATTTCCAAAAAGATCTTTACAATAATCAATGGACATTTCCATCTGATGCTAAAGAAATTATAATGCGTCCAGAAATTAAAGATCTAGAAGATAAAGATAATTATAAAAAGAGTCCTAAGGGGGGAGAGACTGAAGAAATAAAAGATTTAAATAAAAATTTATATATTTCTCCAGAACCAATTACTTTAAAAAGTATTGATCAATTTGATTCTTTTTTTATTAGGTTTGGTATTAATCCTTATTTAAGGAATAATGTATTTTTCAATAATTATGGCATCACAAGTCCAAAGGACTTTAATTATGAAATAAAAAATTATTTATTTGATATAAAAAATAAAACGGATATAAAAATTCATGCGGATTTTTATAATCGTTTAATTACTTTTGAAAATTTATTATATCTTAATACTATTGAGTATAATCCCTTAACTAAAGATTTTAAAGTTGAAGATAAAGATAAAAAAAGTGAACATTCTGTTATTAATCAAATAAATTTAAACCTGCTTCCTTTTATTAGGTATCCTTTATTATCTAGAAGTGTTTTGAAGCTTGAGAATAAGGTTACTTTGTATTCATTTAATAAGAAATATGATACTGATGTAAAATCTTTAGTTAATAAGAATAGTAGTATTTTTTTCTCTGATCCGGAAACTTTTTATCAAAGCTTAACAGCTTCTTTGATTTATGATTATAATTATTTTAATGCTGAGCTTTCAGGCGAATTAAAAAACAGTTTTGAAGATATTAAAGCTTCTTCTGAACTTAAACTTTCTTTAGATTTTCCTTATTTATTGCAAGAAGCTGGAATTGGAATTAAATATTATAAAAAGTTTAAAGAAGATGCTGTAAAAAACTCTGGAATTTCTGGTGTTCAATCTTTATTGAATCCCTTAGAGCCTCAAAAACCATCGTCACCTTATAAAAATTTAGAAATGTCTCCTGCTTTGTATTATAAAATTGAGCCAAGATATTTGAATTATTTTAAATTTAGTTTTTTAGCTGCTTATGATCCTTTAATAAATAGAGTTTCTGAACTTTCTTTTAAGCTTAATGTTTTTGATTTTCAGGTTTTGTTTGCGATGAAAGATGATTTTGAATATAATTATGATCCTTTAAAGGGGGATTTTTCCAAGGTTGGCATTGCAACTAAACTTGTTCCATATTCTTTAGATTCTAGTTATAAGAAAGAATTTAACGTTTTAAATTTGTTTGATAAGAAGCTTTCTTTTACTTTAGGAATAGATGCTGGTTGGAAAATAAATTTACAAAAATTTACTGATAATGAACTTTGGACTGCATTGACTTTTAAATTTAAATATACAGAATTTTTAGAAATTTATTTTTCTACTTTTTCTGTAAATACTAAGACTTTTAGATATTTTAAAGGATATATGGATCAAATTGGTCTTGAGACCGTCAATATTTTTACTGATTTGTTGAAATCTTTTAATTTCTTTAATTCTCAAGACAGAAAAAATTCACTTTTTAAAATTAAAAAATTTTCATCAGGCTTTAAATTTAATTTTTATGATTGGAAATTTGTTGGCGAATATAATTTAGAGCCAGATTTGCTAAAAGGATCTGACGGTATTTATTCTCCTATTTGGAGAAATAATTTTACAATTTATATTTCTTGGAATTTTTTTGCTCCTGTAAAAGCATCATTTGAAAACAATAAAGATACAAACTATGATCTTATCATTAATAGAAAAACAAAAAAATAATAACGATTTTTATGTATTGCTAGCATTGATTTTCACAGTTCTTGTTATTAAAATATTTATTGTTTTTTTTACTTCAATTCCTACTTTTGTTATGTTGAGTTTGAAAATAGACGGATATTTAATAGCTGCTGAGTTTAAAGCAGTGCTATTTTGGAGTTTGGAAAAAATTTTTGGATATGCTTTAAATTTAAATGAAGTTTTAGGGCCAATAAAAAACTCCCTATATTTATTTTTATACTTTGTTTCATTGTTTATTGCAAGATCTTCTTTTTTTAAGACAATTTTATTGTTGTTAAGACTGGTGTTTTGCCAATTTATTTTTACTACGTCTAAACTATTGTTTGTAATTTGAATATAAATATATTCATTTGTCGCTTTAATTAGATCTATGCTAATGTATTTAGAAGGAGATTCTAAAACTTTAAAATCAGTTTCATAATTAGGGTTTATTTTTATTGTTGTGCAACAATAAAAATAAACCATTGAAAGCGGGAATATTGTTTTTATATATTTTTTAGTAATATTTTTACTTAGTTTTGTGAAAGCCAAGATCTGCAATATTTTCATTTCCTGGAATAAAAGAAATTTTTCCACCTTGTTCTTCAAATTTTTTCCTTAGTTCAACTGTTTTTTTGATTAAATTAATAGTAATTTGCTTTAGCTTTTTGCTATTATATATTCCTTTTGACCAATAGTCAATTATTAATTTGCTGTCGCCAAATATGTTTGTTATGTTTTCTTTTAATGCTATTTTGAGTGCTGTGTATAGGGCAAGTAGTTCTCCAAAATTGTTGCTAATCCCTTGAAAATTTTTTACATAATGATTGCCATATTCATTAATCAAGGATTTGTCTAGGATTTTGTCTAATATTGAAATTCTTTTTTCGTTTACAACTCTAATTTCTACACCCTTTCCTCTTCCTGTTCCAGAATCAAAATATATTCCAATAGGGTGATGATAGATTGTATCCCCATTATTAAATAGCCAATTTTGAGCTTGTTCTATTGTTTTAAAACTTTTTATTTTATTATTTTTTCCTTTAATAGCAGTTTTGCATTCTTCCCAGGATTTGAAAATAATTTTTTCATTACTATTGATCAAAATACATGCATAATATTTGTCCATATAGCAGTATTAGCTTCCTGAGCACCAGAGGTTTGTTATATTGCAAGCTCTTCCAAAAATTTTTTCTTCTGATTTTTTCAATTCCATTGTATCTACTATTTCTTTGTTGTAACCAATGAATTTTTCTTTTAAGCTTGGTTTAATGAGTCTTTTTGGAAGCACGCTGGGGAGTATTCCTGCAATCGTATAAGACATGTAAAAATTGTAAGCGGCCGCATTTATTTCTCCAGGAGTAATTATTCCTGAAATTTCGTAATTTCTTGATACATTAAGACCCGCTATTTTATATATTCTATCAACTACTAAAGAACAATAGGTTTTGTTATGAATTTCTTCAAGATTAAATGAATCTGTCCATAAATTAGAGGATATTAATGGAATCATATATCCAAAGTTATTGTCAATATATCTGCTTCTTCCAAAATTAATAGCTTTTTGGATTGTTCTTGTGTCTGTTATTGGTGAGAATATTTTTAATATTCTTGATTGTACATATGTTGAAAGTTTTTCATATCCTGAGCCTTGAGTAGATGCTGTATCGAATTTGATTTGATTGCTTGTAATTATTGATTTTATATCAAAACTATCATTCCCATTGAACGCAATTTTTTTAGTGGCTTCGTATTTTTCTTCATCAAATATTCCTACATGTTGCCAAAAATAAAAAAACTCTGTCCAATCTATTTTTGGTTTTATTAGTATTATGTCGCCATTTGATAAAAGAGATCTGAATTTTTCAGGAGTTATTTCAATGCCTGTATTTGGGTCTATTATTTGGGGTATTAGATCATATTGATTGCTATTATTGGAGTCAGTAGTTGATCTTTTTCTTCTTCTAGAAGGTGATGATTGTTTTGAATAATACAATTCATTGTGAAGATCTGCAATTTTTTGTTTATCAATTATCGTTTTTATTGTGCTGTTTTCAACTTTTAAAAAGTGCATAAATTGTTCAAAATATTTTTTATCTTTTATTTTTAATAATTGATTTGCTATTGTGTGAGGTGCAACATATTCTTCCCCATCTATTATTTCTTTTGTTATTGTGTTTATATTTTCTTGAGGGAAGAATGAATTGATATGGCTAAATTGTATGTATCCTAAATTTTTATCATGGAATGTTTGCTCAATTAAGTTTAAAATTTCTTTTTCTAGTTGCATTTGTAATTCTATTAATGCTGTCAATTTTTCATTATCTGAATTTGTATGATTAAAATTTGTTTTTTTCTCAAAAGCAGTATCAATTTTAATTGTTATATTACCATTGACGCTGCTTTGATCTATAAACTTTATCCATTCTGTTTCATTATTTAAATAATTTTTATAAGCATTTAAATAGTTTTTTATTTCTTCTAGTTTTTGTGGACTTATTTTAATTTTTGCTGCTGTTTGTTTTATTAGAAAAGAATTATCGCTATTGTTTAAAATCTCTTGGATGCTGGATATTGGTATTCGATATTCTGTACTAGAAGGATTCTTTATTAAAGAGCTTTCTAGCGGTGTTCTTTGTGTTAATATGATTTCTGATGTGTTTAGATTTTTTGACTTGTTATCTGCAATTAAGGAACAAGAGAATAGTAAAGCGTGCGCAGTCAATATTAATCTATTAATTTTCTTCATGGTAGTATTTTAGCATAATTATTGTCAATGTTTTTGATTTAAGGTATTACTTAAATCTGCTTTTTTGTTTTTGGTAAATTTTCTACACCTGTAATATTTTTTAAAAATATTAATAAATGATTGATCTTTTTTAAGATAAACTATAATATTTTAATATATGGCAATTTTTATAAAGGGGAAAGCCGATGGAAGAATATTTAAATCCTATAAATATATTTTCGGAAATAGGTCGTTTGAAAAAAGTTTTGCTTCATAGGCCAGGAGAAGAATTAGAAAATTTAACACCTTTTATTATGAAAAATTTTTTATTTGATGATATTCCTTATCTTGAAGTTGCAAGACAAGAGCATGAAGTTTTTGCAAGTATTTTAAAAAATAATTTAGTTGAAATTGAGTATATTGAGGACCTTGTTAGTGAGGTTCTTGTTTCTTCTGTAGCGCTCCAAAATAAATTTATATCTCAATTTATTTTGGAGGCAGAAATAAAAACAGATTTTACAATTAATCTTTTAAAAGATTATTTTTCTAGCTTAACTATTGATAATATGATCTCTAAAATGATTTCGGGTGTTGTAACAGAGGAGCTTAAAAATTATACGTCTTCTCTTGATGATTTGGTTAATGGTGCAAATCTTTTTATTATTGATCCTATGCCCAACGTTTTATTTACTAGGGATCCTTTTGCTAGTATTGGCAATGGAGTTACAATAAATAAAATGTTTACTAAAGTTAGACAAAGAGAGACAATATTTGCAGAGTATATTTTTAAATATCATCCCGTTTACAAGGAAAATGTTCCAATTTGGTTAAATAGATGGGAAGAGGCTTCTTTAGAAGGTGGAGATGAACTTGTTTTAAACAAAGGTCTTTTGGTTATTGGAATTTCCGAAAGAACAGAAGCAAAGTCTGTAGAAAAATTGGCTATTAGCCTTTTTAAAAATAAGACTTCATTTGATACAATTTTGGCTTTTCAAATTCCAAAAAATAGGTCTTATATGCATTTGGATACGGTTTTTACCCAAATTGATTATAGTGTTTTTACAAGTTTTACAAGTGATGATATGTATTTTTCAATTTATGTTTTAACATATAATCCAAGTTCCAGTAAAATTCATATTAAAAAAGAAAAAGCCAGGATTAAAGATGTTTTAAGTTTTTATCTTGGCAGGAAGATTGACATAATAAAATGTGCGGGTGGAGACTTAATACATGGGGCAAGAGAACAATGGAATGATGGTGCTAATGTTTTAGCTATAGCTCCAGGAGAAATAATTGCTTATTCTAGAAATCATGTGACTAATAAGTTATTTGAAGAAAATGGCATTAAGGTTCATAGAATTCCGTCTAGTGAGCTCTCAAGAGGTCGTGGAGGTCCAAGATGCATGTCTATGCCGTTAATAAGAGAGGATATTTAGTATTCGACTTAAATGAACTAAACTGATGGTTTTTAAAAACTAATTGTAAGGTTGGGGGGTTATTATGTATAATTTACGAAATAGGAGCTTTTTAAATCTTTTAGATTTTACAAGCAAAGATATTAAATATTTACTTGATTTATCGATTGATTTAAAAAAATCAAAATATGCAGGAATTGAGGTGCAGAAACTTAAAGGTAAAAATATAGTTATAATTTTCGAGAAAGATTCAACAAGAACGCGGTGTGCTTTTGAAATTGCAGCATATGATCAAGGGGCAAATATTACGTATTTAGGACCTAAGGGGAATCAAATAGGCGTAAAAGAGTCTATGAAAGATACCGCTAGAGTTTTAGGGCGCATGTATGATGCCATTGGGTTTAGGGGGTTTTCTCAAGAGACTGTTGAATGTTTGGCAAATTATTCTAATGTTCCTGTTTACAATGGATTGACAGATATTTCTCACCCAACCCAAATACTAGCTGATTTGATGACAATAAAAGAGCATAAGGGAAGTTTAAAAGGAATTAAAATAGTATTTTGTGGCGATGGCAGGGGGAATATTGCTAATTCTTTGTTAAAAGGTTGTGCTATTATGGGACTAGATTTCAGAATTTTTGCCCCCAAAGAGCTTTTTCCAGATTCCAATTTGACTCTTAAGGCTAAGTCTTTAGCTTTAAAGAGTGGGGGCAAAATTACAATTACGGATTCTAAAGAGGAGGCTGTTAAATGCGCTGATGTTGTGTATACTGATGTGTGGGTATCTATGGGCGAGGAGAGTAATTGGGAAGATAGAATAAATCTTCTAAAGCTTTATCAGGTCAATAAAGAATTGATGTGCATGGCAAAAGATGATGCAATATTTATGCATTGTTTACCTGCTTTTCATGATTTGAGTACTGTGGTTGGTAGGGATATTTTTGATAAATATGGACTTGATGGAATTGAAGTTACAGAAGAAATTTTTGAAAGTAAAAATTCAGTTGTTTTTGATGTTGCTGAAAATAGGGTGCATGCCATTAAAGCCGTTATGGTATCGACTTTGGGATAATAAATGGTATTTATTTATATGAAATTTGAAATTATTTAGGAGGAATGTTATGAGCAAAATGCCAAGTAGTTTTACAATAATATTCTCTTTAATTGTGTTTGTTACTATCTTAACATATGTGATTCCTGCTGGGAAGTTTGATAAAGAATTTAGGCAAATAGGCGATGGGCCTAAAAGGGAGATAATCGTTGCCGGAACTTATCAAACTATCGATAGAGGTCCTAGAGGGTTTTTACATCCTATTATGACTATTCTAACTGCAATGTCAAAAGGTATGGAACATGCAGCTGAAGTTATTATTTTTGTTTTAATTGTTGGAGGTGCTTATGGGATTATTATGAAAACAGGAGCAATAGATGCGGGAATTTATTCTTTAATTAAGAAGTTAGGACATAAAGATAAATTGCTTATTCCTTTGTTAATGTTTATTTTTTCAATTGGTGGAACTGTAACTGGAATGAGTGAAGAGACTCTTCCTTTTTATTTTGTTATGATTCCCTTAATAGTGGCCTTGGGTTATGATAATGTTGTTGGAGTAGCTATTATTGCTTTGGGAGCTGGAGTGGGGACTATGGCTTCTACTGTAAATCCATTTGCTACGGGAATTGCATCTGCAATAGCCTCTATTAGTTTGCAGGATGGATTTTCTTTTAGAATTGTTCTTTATTTTATATCAATATTAGTTGCTATAATTTATGTTTGTGTTTATGCATCTAGAATTAAAAAGGATCCCTCAAAATCACTTGTGTATTCCAAAAAAAATGAACATTATCAATATTTTGTAAAAAATGAGATTTCTAAAGAAGATAATGTTCAAAATACTCTTGAGTTTACTTTTGCTCGTAAATTAGTTTTACTTTTGTTTGGGTTTATGATATTGTTTTTGGTATTTAGTATTGTTCAGCTTGGTTGGTGGATGCAAGAAATGACAATGTTATATCTTGGAGTTGCTATTATATCGGCTTTTATTTGTAGATTGGATGAATCTGAAATGTGGGATGCTTTTGTGAAAGGTTCTGAAAGTTTGATAACAGCAGCTCTTATTATTGGGCTTGCTAGAGGTGTTATGATAGTATGTGATGATGGTTTGATTACAGCTACTATGTTAAATGCCGCTACTAATTTTTTATATAATCTTCCAAGACCTTTTTTCATCATTTTGAATGAAATTATTCAAATATTTATAGGATTTATTGTTCCATCTTCATCAGGGCATGCTAGTTTAACTATGCCAATAATGGCTCCACTTGCTGATTTTTTGTCAATGCCGAGGTCTTCAGTTGTTATTGCCATGCAAACTTCATCTGGACTTATTAATTTAATAACACCTACAAGCGGAGTTATAATGGCTGTATTAGGGATATCTAAATTGAGTTATGGTACTTGGTTTAAGTTTGTTTTGCCGTTATTTATTATTGAGTTCTTTATTTCTATTTTAGTTATTATAGCCAACGTTTATTTGAATTTTTAGCTACTAGCTATAGGGATTCTTTGTTGCTTTAACTAGTATTGCTAGTTGCTAGTGGTTTGAATTCCAGAATCCATAATAATTCCAGCAAATTGATGATTGATGCTAAAAGAATTGATAAGATGTACACCAATTAGAATAAATTCATTCGGATTTATTCTATGAAAATTTTTTTGTTTAGCAGATTTGCCTTTTTTTTAAAAAAAAGTTGCACAAAAACATTATACACTTATTTAGGAAATTCCCATTGAGAAGTAGTTAATTTATTTTGTTTTCATTTTCAAATTTTTTCAACCAATTGTTGTGAATCTTTTGTATACTATTAGATTATATTATATAATATAATCTAATAGTATAC